>CAYYLZ010000033.1:0-20150 GCA_964472725.1 uncultured Oscillospiraceae bacterium | reverse complement strand
GTGTTTTGCATCCAGAATCATTTTATTTCTTCTCCTTTCGGTAATAACATTATCAGAAATTGAACGTGCTCAGTTTTCAGACAGATTTATTCTAACACAACATTTCTGCAATTACAATACAAAATAATAGGCAAATTTATCGCGCCGAACTTATCTCTCTTTAGAGCTTTTCCCAAATGGTGGCTACTGCGTTGCCGCCGCCGATGCAGAGGGTGGCCAGACCGTACTTTGCCTCGGGACGCTTGAGCATCTCGTGGATAAGGGTTACGGTGATACGAGCGCCGGAAGCGCCTACGGGGTGACCCAGAGCGATAGCGCCGCCGTTTACGTTGACCTTGCTCATATCGAACTGGAGGTCACGTGCAACTGCGATGCACTGAGAAGCGAAAGCTTCGTTGGCTTCGATAAGATCCATCTGGTCGATAGTCATGTTTGCCTTTGCAAGAGCCTCACGGGAAGCAGCGATGGGAGCAACACCCATGATGGAAGGATCTACGCCGCCCTGGCCCCAGGATACCAGCTTGGCGATGGGCTTCAGGCCGTACTTCTCAACAGCCTCGCCGGAAGCGAGAATGATAGCAGCAGCGCCATCATTGATACCGGAAGCATTACCGGCGGTAACACGGCCGCCGTCCTTCTTGAAGGCAGGCTTCAGCTTTGCAAGAGCCTCGGCGCTGGTTGCGCGGGGATGCTCGTCAACCTTGAAGTCAACGATGTCCTTCTTCACCTTTACGGGAACGGGAACGATCTCGTCCTCGAAACGGCCGGAAGCGATAGCGGCAGCAGCCTTTTCCTGAGAAGCCAGTGCGAAAGCATCCAGCTCTTCACGGGTCAGGTTCCACTGGTCGCAGACATTTTCAGCGGTGATGCCCATGTGATAGTTGTTGTATACATCCCAAAGACCGTCGTTAACCATGGTGTCTACCATGGTGGTAGCGTTCATACGAGCGCCGAAACGGGCAGCGGGCATTGCATAGGGAGCAGCGGACATATTCTCGCAGCCGCCGGCGAGAATGATCTCAGCGTCGCCGGCCTTGATGGCGCGGGCAGCCTCGATAACGGACTTCATGCCGGATCCGCAGACCATGCCTACGGTATAAGCGGGAACCTCAACGGGAACTCCGGCGCCCATAGCAACCTGACGAGCAGGGTTCTGGCCGAGAGCGGTGGTGAGGACGCAGCCGAACATAACTTCGGACAGCTTTGCGGGATCAAGATTTGCGCGCTCCAGAGCAGCCTTGGCAACGATAGCACCCAGCTTGGGAGCGGGGGTATCCTTCAGGCTTCCGCCAAAAGTGCCGATAGCGGTTCTGCAGCAGCTAAGCATATATACTTCGCTCATTTTTGAAAAACCTCCAATAACTTTCAATTTTCGGTCAGCTATAAATTTTTCATAGTCATACAGCTTCTATAATAAACCCATAATAAGCAAAAATCAATATTTCTTTACTCAAAAAAGCGGTAACTTTGCATTTTCGTCAAAAAACTTGCCTTGGCGGGTTTATGATGGTATCTTTAATACAAATCAACACCACTGGAGGCACACCAATGAGCACAGCCGTTATACTTGCCGGCGGAAAAAGCAGCCGCATGGGGCGGGATAAAACACAGCTTATATACCGCGGACAGACCCTGCTCGCCGGAGCTGTCGAGCGTTTTTCCGCAAGCTTTGACAGGGTATACCTCAGCATCGGCGACCCCGAAAAATATCCCGATATCAAAGCGGAGCGGGTAATCGACCTCTACCCCGGCTGCGGCCCTATGGCAGGGCTCCATGCCGCATTGCTGAAAACTCCCGACGAGGGCGTATTCCTTGCGGCAGCCGACCTCCCCTTTTCTTCCCCCGAAGCAGCGCTGAAGGTTATGGAGCTCTGCGGTGATCACGCCTCGGCAGTGATTGTTGGCGAAGGCGGTAAATTCGAGCCTGCCTTTGGGTATTATAAGAAATCGCTGCTGCCCTTTATTGAGAAACATCTGTCCGAGGGCAGATATAAAATGATGCAGCTTTTTGACGTTCTCCCCTGCCGCCACGTTACTCCCGATGAACTGGGCGGGCTTTGGCGCGAGGATATGCTGGATAATCTCAATTACCCCGAGGACTATGAACGACTGATTGGAAATTGACTATTGAACTTTTAATTCAATGGTGATATGATTATTGGAGTTAATCGGGCACTTGCCCCTAAATAAAATACACGAAAGGAATTGATTCCTGATGAGCTACAAGATCACTATGAAGAACGAGGCCGTTCAGTACGAGGCTCCCGGCCATTACGAGTGCAAGACCACCCGTCTGCACAACCCCGCTGACGTTAACAACGGCACCATCGTTATGGGCCTTTCTCACTTCCTTCCCGGCGGCGGCGCCAACATGGCTCCCGCTAACTTCGAGATGGTTTACTATGTACAGAAGGGCGAAATGACCGTTTCTCTCGACGACGGCAAGGACTACGTCCTCCACGCAGGTGACAGCCTGCACTTCGGCCCCGGCACCGGACGCGCCTGCAAGAACACCGGTGTTGAGTGCGCTGAAATGATCACCGTTATGATCAAGCCCCAGGCCTGATTAAAGTGAAATTTCGCCTTTGGCGAGAATGTAATGTATGTAAAACGCGGGATGCGATCGCATCCCGCGTTTTTATTTATAAACTTAATTTTCCCAAACAAGTTTAAAATCAAAGCCGGTGATATTGCATTTGCTTACTTCGTTTACAAATACCTCATCCACAAAAATATGTGCTTTGGGAAGATCGGGGATTTTGAAAACATGAAAACCGCAAAGCTTATCAGGAATAAACGCAAATTTGATGAATCGCATAATACGTGGAGTTCCCTTGGTGGTGCTTTGGGGAAAACGTTTGAATTCTGAGTGCTCATAATCAACACAATCAAGAACATCCATTATATTTATTGCCCAATAATCACCGAAGTCACATATAAGGGGTAGTATTTCATAATTACAGAAAAGGTGTTCAATTTTTTCTATAGACTCTCTTCTCATTATTATGACATCGCTGCTTAACTTTGAAATATAATCAGCCAGAGGGGCATCATTATAACGTTTCATTATACGAGGCCACCATGAATCGGCCACAGATGACCCGTCAAGTGCGATGTTCATGTCATAATCTTCTTTTATGCCATATTTCTTAGAACAGGCCGCGTAATCGATGCCGCAGGCATCGTAATTATCAAAGTCTGCGGATAGCTTGTATATTTTCATAACTGCCTCCTAATTCAAAAGATGCCTCCCCACCTTCTCCATGATTTCACCAGCCTTTGTCTTGCGCAGACCATTGGGGTGGTAGGTGTAGGCATAGCGGGTAGTGCCGTTCTGTACACCCGTAAGCTGGTTGTCCGCGTTATAGGTGTACTGTGCGGTTATCGTGCCACCCGTGGACTCGGTGAGCAGATTGCCTGCGTGGTCGGAACGTGGCACTTAGCAACAGAATTGTACGGCGGAGAAACCAAATGTTACGTTATAGTAGGTGGCATCGTTGTGCGGTAGCGTTGCAGTACATGGCAGGCGTTATAAGTTGCCTGCCATGTACTGTAGCATTAATTTTCTATTGCGATGAAGAAAGATAAGTTAGTCTTGGCTCGGTAAGTTTCTGTAAGCTGCGTCTGAAGTGTCTCAAGACTTAAAATAGCGTCCGCTGAACTTATGAACGAAACCGTATCAAAAGTAGGGATTATTTCGTGTTTTTGTTTTGGATTTAGTGATAGGTTTACGAGTATAAGTTTGGTGGTTACAGAACCTGAGATGGATATGAAACTTTTTAGGTTTTTAAGGAGTGTAATTACCCTTTTTAACTCGTAAATTTTATTCCCTTGTAGGCTTCCAATTTCTGTTTCCAATGTATCATTGAACGACCTAAGAGGATGCTCAATAGGGTTGAAAATATGTAAATTGCAGTATTTAGAGAAGTCTTTAAAACATTCTTTGCACACCCAGTAATAATCATCCATTGTGGAATATGCTTCTATATCATTAGATATTTTTTGAGAGCAAAATTCACAGTGTTCGTGCTCCCATGTTTCTGAATATGGATGGTGTGGATGAAAATATAGTGTTTTGCCTTGCAAATAGTCTTGTTGGTCACGAAGTCTCCAGTCATTTACCATTAAATTACCTCCTTATTTGGGAACAATGCGCCCGTCAGAATATACTCGCCAACCATTTGAGCCGGAACCTTTATAGTTATAATCCCAGTGAGGACCATATGATCCGCCGTGATTTAAATCTGGATGCCAAGTTTCACCAGTTTTTGGATTATACCATGAGCCTTTATCTTTCGGACCTCGCCACTCCCAATCTTCTCCGGGCGATTCATTGGGGTCATCACCGGGATATTTAACCTGAGGGAGATCTTCATCGTTACTATCGTCGCTTGCATCCTCAGCCGTTAAAATATCAATGCCAGTTTTGATTTCTCGGTATAGTCCCTCAAAGGCATCATTGCAAGCTTCGTGGAAGTTGGGGTCTGCGAGAATGATGGCGGTAATAAGCAGTACTCCGGCATAGGCAAGCGTGAGCGTTATGGCAAGCTCGCCACTGCTATCGATGTAGTTTATGGGATCGTTTGCGCAATATCCATATCGATTGCCGGCCTGCTTGATGGCAAGAAGCTGCGGTATTGTTGCGAAGCCCTCCATACCTTTTACGGTGGTCTGTTTATCGTCGCCGTAGATGAGGTTGGAAACATTCCAGTGAGTATCCTGCTGAGTGAACCGTCCAATTCCCGGGGCATAGTATCTTGCTCGGAGATAATAGTTACCGGTTTCGCTGTCGAAGTATTCGCCGCTGTAGCGGAAGAGGTTGGTATCTCCGGAGGCTGCGTTCAGCAGATTGCCGAAGGCATCGTACTCGTAGGGTTGTACCGCTGCACCGCTGGTATTGGTGGTGAGAGCTACGCTGCCGTGAGCGTCATGGGTGAAATAGTTAGTGGTGGCAGTCGTGCCGGAAGTACCGGCAACAAGGTCAAGGCCGTAGAAGTAGCGTTTGTTGGTGCTGCCCGCGGTCTCCATGACCAGCGCGTCACCGCTCCAAGTGTAGGTAGTGCTGCTCTGAAGAACATTGGAAGCATTATAAGCAGCCTTCGTCTTACGCAGACCATTGGGGTGGTAGGTGTAGGCATAGCGGGTAGTGCCGCTCTGTACACCCGTAAGCTGGTTGTCCGCGTTGTAGGTGTACTGCGCGCTTGCCGTACCGCCAGTGGACTCAGTGAGCAGATTGCCTGCGTTGTCGTAGGTGTAGGCAATAGACGCAGGATCGCTGCTGCCGGTAAGCTGATTTGCTGCGTTGGCGTGTTGACAATTTTTGTACTATTTTTATAGTCAACACGTTTGGCGTGATGGGAAAATGTAAATGTTGGAATTGAGAGTAAGCAGCTTATGTTATCATAAACTGCTTACTCACCAGTTAGGGATTATTTAGTTACTAATCTTCAAACAGAATAATTCGTTCATCAGAACTGGAGAAATTGGAAGGGTCAAAATATGGTGGTTCGCGTTCCCATCTTTGATGAAAACGAATGGTCATCGAGTCATGCAGTAACAAAGATACATATACGATAAAATGCTTGTCAGGATAGCTGTTTTTTAAACTGCATAAAACTGCTTTGCCTAATGAAGAGCCGATAAGTGTAAGTTTTTCAAATTCACTTTTCTTTATGTTATCAAGTAAATGAACATGGTTTTCTACAGCTTCAAATGCTGTTTTATCCGTTATACCACGAATAGCGCTGAGAACATTATTTTCGAATACAATATATTCGTTTTTGTGCTCGTCAGTTATAGATTTGAAACGAAAAAGTGAGGATAATTGCTCTAAACAATTTATGTGCTTCATTGCAAGTCAACTCCTTATTTAGTACCCCAAAATAGTTAGGCCTTTAGCAATGGCTTTTATTAATGCAGCGTCAAAGCCAGTATGAGATAAAATACCATTGATCTCGTATGTGCGTCAGGGAATAACTGTTGGGATTAAACGTTTCTTCACCGTCTGTCAAATATTGTATTCCGCTAAAATTCCCGAAAGATGAGCTTTTGATAAACAGGATAGAGTCCTTGGAGTGATAAATTATTTTTTTGTATTTCAGCTTCAGAAAAAAATCTTCGACAGCTGTGCCTTTGTAATCGCCCTCAGCACCTCGCTCGATAACAATTTTTTCCTGGGAGTGGGATAACAAAGTCACAACATCTGCAAAATAATCTGTATTATCAAGAAATTCGTCTACAGTTGATTGGCGGAATGTAGGTGAAAACAGGTTAAAAAACAAGATAAAACCTATTATTAAAGCAACTGTAAATAATGAAGCTATGATGCAAATAAGTTTCTTCACGCAATCCCTCCCTATCCGTAATTAAATCAGTTATTTCCCCTGCGCTTCTATTTTTTCCGCAAGCTCGGTGAGATACATCCAGCGTTCCGTTTTTTCGTCAAGACGTCTGGTTATGTCTTCAAGCTTTTCATTGAGCTCCATCAGCAGCACATAATCTCCGCCCGCTGCATTGATGTCCTTTTCGCACTGAGCTTTTTCTTCCTCCAGCGCGGCAAGGTCTGCGTCGATGGTTTCATACTCACGCTGCTCCTTGAAGCTGAACTTCAGCTTCTGGGGCTTGGGCTGACGTGGCTCGGCAGACTTTTTCTCCGCGGGAGCGCGTTTTTCCTCAATTTCAGGCGGACGCTTTTCCAAATAGTCGGAGAAGTTTCCGGAGTAGATATCCACCACTCCCCTGCCGCGTACATCGAAAATGGAGTCGGCTATTTTATCAAGGAAATAGCGGTCATGGGAAACGGCAATCACAGCGCCTGAGAAGGAGTCAAGATAATCCTCCAATATGGCAAGAGTCTCGATATCAAGATCGTTTGTAGGCTCGTCCAGCAGCAGGATATTGGGCGCGGAAACGAGAATATTCAGCAGGAAAAGTCTCCTGCGCTCGCCGCCGCTGAGCTTACCGATGGGCGAATATTGCAGGTCGGGGTTGAACAGGAAACGCTCCAGCATTTGCGAGGCGGAGAATGTTCCTTCTTCCGTGCGAACCTCGGAGGCAGTTTCCCGGATATAATCGTACACTCTCATATTCGGGTCAAGCTCCTTGCCCTCCTGAGAGAAGTAGCCTATTTTAACGGTAGTACCCACATCGATAACGCCGCTGTCGGGCTCCATGCGGCCTGCAATAAGGTTAAGCAGAGTGGACTTGCCCGCTCCGTTTTTGCCAACTATACCGATACGGTCGTGGCGCTTGATGTTATACGAAAAGCCGTCCAGCACGCATTTGTCGTCAAAGCGCTTACTTACATTGTCTATCTCTATGAGCTTCTTACCCAAACGAGAGGACACAGTAACAAGCTGCACGCTTTCATCGGTTTCCGGCGCGTCCATATCCTTAAGAGCATAGTAGCGCTCAATGCGTTCCTTGCTCTTGGTACCGCGGGCACGTGCGCCGCGCATTATCCATTCCTTTTCCCTGCGCAGTATAGCCTGACGCTTGCGCTCGCTTGCCTCCGCCATCTCGCAGCGCTCTGCCTTCAGTTCAAGATATTTGGAGTAATTAGCCTCGTAGCTGTAAAGCTTGGCACGGGATAGCTCAACGATTTTGGTAACCACACGCTCAAGAAAATAACGGTCGTGGGTCACCATTATCATGCCGCCCGCAAAACGGCGCAGTTTATCCTCCAGCCACATTACCATGTCGCTGTCAAGATGGTTGGTAGGCTCGTCAAGAATGAGTATATCCGCAGGCTGGATAAGGGTCGCCGCAAGGGCGGCTCTTTTTTTCTGTCCGCCGGAAAGAGTGCCGATTTTAGCCTCAAAATCGTTTATACCGAGGCGGCTGAGCATAGTCTTTACCTCGTACTCATTCACCTCACGGAACTCAGGAGAAAAGCCGGAAAACACCTGCTCAAGAACGGTGTTGTTATCGTCCATCACGGGGTTCTGGGAAAGGTACGCCACCCGTGCATTTCTCTGCACGGTTATACGTCCCTCGTCGGCTTCCTCTACTCCCGCAAGTATTTTCAGCAAGGTGCTTTTGCCCGTTCCGTTTATGCCGATGATACCAATGCGCTCCCGCTCGTTAAGATAAAGGGTCGCGTCCTGCAGCAACTGCTTGGTGCCATAATTTTTAAATAGATTTTCCGCTGAAAGCAGCATGATTTACAGCTCTCCTACTCTGCCAATAAACTTCTGCACAACCGCGATGGACACTTCGGCAGCCTTGACTACAAACTGGGCATAGTCCATGCCGCCGCCCTCACCATCGGAAATGGTGCGGAGAATGGCAAAGGGTATGTTATTGATGTAGCACACCTGGCCTATTGCGCCGCCTTCCATCTCGGCAGCGATAACGTCGAACTTGGAGCGTATCTCGTCCTTCTTTTCCTTTCCCGCAACGAACTGGTCACCGGAAGCGATAGTGCCCACAACGCACTTACTGCCCATCTCGCGGACGCAGTCTGCCAGCAGAGCGGAAAGCTTTTCGTCAGCAGGAACGGTGATGATATTGATTCCGGAGATAAGACCCACGGGGTCGCCCACGGCGGATGTATCCATATCGTGCTGGATAACACCGCTGGCAACGGCTACGTCAAGTACGTTCAGCTCGCTTGTCAGCGTGCCTCCGACGCCGATGTTCACCATAGCGTCGATGCCGAACTTCATAATCATGGTCTGGGCGCAAACCGCGGCGAACACCTTACCTACGCCGGACATGGCGGCTACTACCTCGACGCCGCCTATCTTGCCGCTGATATATTCTACGCCGCTGTATGTAACGGACTGAGTTTCGGTCATGGCAGCCTTGAGGCCGTCCATTTCAACCTGCATTGCACCGATAATACCAATCTTCATTATCTTTACCTCACTTCTTAGGGTAGTCATATCCCTGTGTATTTTTCGCCTTCAGTACCTCAAGATAGGTTGCGCATTCGGTCTTTGCCGCTTCAAGGGAAAGGCAGCGGTAGTTGCCGCATTCCTTTGCGGACGCACCGAACATTTCACCGTCATGGGCAATTATTTTCTCAAGAACGCTCTTGCTTATCTCAAAAACCTTATCCGGCTCCACATCACGCACCAGCAGGTAGAAACCGGTCTGACAGCCCATGGGACCGAAGTATACCACATTGGCCGCGATTTCAGAATTTCTTATATACGTTGCGAACATGTGCTCTACTGAGTGCATGGTAAGGTCGGACATATAGTCACCCATATTGGGTCTGCGGGTACGCATATCGTAGGTGATGATGTCGCCGTCCACCCGGGAGATATAAAATCCCGGCATAAGTATGTCATGGTCTATTTCAAAGCTTTTGATACGCTGTATTTCCATAGTTTTCTCCTTTATGGGCATATTTTTGTTATTATATCAAAAACATTCCCACTGCGTCAACTGCGAGGCAGACTCAACCTGCGGTTGAGTTTTATGAGCTTAAAAACCCCATTTGATATGTTGGAAAATCGGCGGCTATATGCCATACTTATGTCAGTGATCACTGACTACTGCCGAAAGGAGCCGTATTATGAGTATAGGAACAAATATATACACTCTCCGCAAGGAAAGAAGGCTGACACAGGCGCAGCTTGCGGAAAAGCTTGGTGTATCGGAGCAGGCAGTTTCCAAATGGGAAAACGAAATAAGTGTTCCCGATGTAAGCCTCTTCCCTGCTATAGCCTCCCTGTTTAAGGTATCCATAGACCGTCTTTTTGATTATCATCAGGTCAACATCGCCGAGGCTGTAAGTCATATTCTCAAGAAAACCGAAACATGCGCTGATTTGAATCTTAACATCGAAATGCTTGAAAAGGGTCTGCAGCGCTATCCCAACAGTCCGGAATTGAAAACTCAGCTGGCGCATCTGCTGTTCATGCGATACCTCAACTTCTCGCACTATCTCAATACCTCATCCGCCAAAAACGAAGAAACCGGAGATGAGCGCGAACAGACGATTCAGCGGGCAATATCCCTTTGCCGCGATGTTGCCGACAACTGCACCGATGCCAGCAAAGCAGACCATGCGCTCAATATACTGCAAAAAATCTACTGTGAGTTGGGTGATTATCGAGCCGCACTCAATGCCATTGAAAAGCTGAGCCCCGATAATTACCGCGCCAAGCTCATGGGCAAAGCGCAGATATTGGCCTACAAGAAAGATGATGAATTCTACGAATTCACTGAGCGCCGTATGCTCGACCTTTACATCGATATGAATATATTTTTCAACCTTAAATGCACTTATTTGATGGGCTGCGGTGAATACGAAAAGGCTTTGGCATGGAGTTTGGCTCACGAGAAGCTGGCCTCGGTATTTGACGACGGCTGCCCCGGATTTTTCATGCCCTATAAAACATGGAATATATTCGGTATGGCACAGGCCTACATGAAGCTTGGCGATAAGGAAAACTGCCTTGAGCAGCTCAAGCGAATTCTCCCGCTGCTTGCTTTGACGAACCACGAACTCAAAGACGAGGACTATCATATCGCCAAGCGAAATCCCACGTATTTCTCTCACCTCACAGACCCCGAACTTATCGAGCAATACCTCACAGTATTTCCTTTTGAGTTAATGTTGAAAAGCTACGACGAATTTTTCGGAGATTACGAAGATTATCTCAGCTTCAAGCGCGAAGCCTTGCAATGATACTCCCCCATGCTGCAAACGGCGCGTCCTCCTTTTCGGAGGGCGCGCCGTTGTTTCATATAAGCAGCCACAGCAGACCTAATATTCCACTGCCTGCAAGTGCACCCGCCAAAGTATAAATCAGCGGCGAGAATCTGCGTTTTTTCTTTTCCAGATTTGTTCTTACGTACTCGTTGGCTATCTGCTGGGCCTGCCGAAGGATATCCTCAGGCTCGGTTTCTTTGGCAAACACCCCGTCACGAAGAATGAATATTGCGTTTTCAAAAAGCTCCGGGTCAGGCGACTGCACCATTATGACCCTGCGCGACATTCCTTTTATCATAGCAGCACCTCATAAGGTATTTGCTGCCATTTTGCCCTTTTTCTGTTCGGAATATTCAGCGCTTTTCCACGTTTACCGTTATGACCGTCATATCGTCACTGCAGCCGCTGCGTTGCCCCGCCTCTTCCAGCACACGGCGGGCAAATTCACGCCCCGGTACTTTTTCCTTTTCAAGCTCAAGGCTCAGCCACTCCGTATCTTCTCCATTGGTCACGCCGTCGCTGACTATAACGGCGGTACTGCCCGCTTCAAGACGGGTACAGAGATGGTCGGGCAGATTTTCACGGTCGCCCCGTAGTCCTGCTGAAAGGCTGTCGCCTTTATGAACGCTGACACCCACGGTGTTTTTTATAAAGGTGGGCGCGGCGCCGAATTTGAAAATATCCGCTTCTCCTGTAAAGAGATTAACACAGAGCAGGTCTACGGAAGCCGAGGAAAGAGCGCGCTCGTTTTTTATCTGCATCGTTGCACCCACAAGGCGCATGGCGCTCTCCGCGCTTATTCCCGCCCGCAGGAATTTTTCAAGCATGGAAATAACCTCGCAGCTATCCTCCGCAGCACCTTCGCCGCTGCCCATTCCGTCGGAAAGGATAACGTACAGAAGGCCGCTGTCGGTTTTAAAATACGCGCCCTTATCACCGCTGACCTCTTCTCCGCTGCGGCGCATGGACGCTACACCGATACGCACCGCAAGAGGCTCCGCCTCCAGCAGAACGATATGCCGTCTGCCGCTGTCGCTGTCCATTTCGCATATAGGCTTGCCTATCACCGCCGCCAGCTTGTCCAGCCATTCCGGCAGTTTCTTCAGCGACGCGGCGCCGTCGCCGTCCAGTTCTATGTGCAGGCGATTGTTGCCGTCCCTGAACACTGCCGCGCTTATATCAAGACCCTTCCCACGCATATAAAGCTCCAGCCGTTCCTCAATTTCCCGCTCCATGCTGCCTGCGGGAACGAGCTGTTCCGAAAAGGTAGTGAACACATCCGCGATATCGAGGAAGCGTCCGCAGACAAGCTCGTAGCTCTCCCCCGCTCTGCTGTTTCGCTCACGGCGGCGCAGCAGCTGCACGTATTCATCGTTGATTATCCTGCACAAGCCTTCCACGTCGCGGCATTTTTCGCGAAAATGCTCCGGCAGATCCTGAGGCAGCAGTTCTCCCCGCAGCAGCATACGCACTGTTGCGTCGTTATGGGCGGTGCGAGTCAGCTCATATTCGCTGCCATGGCAGCGGTCACGTTCATTGCAGGAAGCGCATTTTCTTTCCGCAGCAGCCTCGAACACCGTAGTAACGTTGGCCTGCTTATTTGCTTTATCCGCTCCCAGCGCACTCAGCGACTCATAGGCTGCGGAAAAGGCTTCCGCGGCGAGGGTTGCTTTTCTTCTTGCGTAGGCCTTCGCCTTTTCCTCGCCCATATATGTACGTTTTCTTACCGCAACGCTTTCCCGAATACTCAGCAGAAGCCGCTCAGGCAGGAGCACAAAAGCAACAGAAGCGATAAAGGTCTCGTATAGTGACGCCAATGCCAGCTGCCCGCCGCCAAACCATATTACCGCCGCAGCGTTGACCACAATATACGCCGCAGCGCTTACAAGGCGATTACTTCCGGCAAAAAGCCCCGCCACAACACCGGCAATACCCAGCGCAGCGCAGAAGAACGGTAAGCTTCCCGCCGCTGCGTCCATAGCCGCTCCGAAAGCAATACCCACAACGGCTGCCGCAGGCGCTCCACCCTTACAGGCGGCAGCGAGGACCACAATGACCGCCAGCACTCTGCCCAGGGAAATAAGGTCGAATATTTTGATATCCGAAAGAGCGATAAGCAGCGTACACACCGCCGCGCCTATGCTTATCATCTTCTGCTGTTCCTGCTCAGGAGTCGCCGCCTCCGAAAATGCTACCGCGTAGAAATAGGCAGAGCCGCCCGCCAGCACTATTTCCATCAGACAAAAAATCCCGTCACGAAGCTGCCAGCCGCCGTTGGCTACGTAGATAACTCCCGTGCAGGCAACCATTGCCGCCGTCATCAGCGGCACAAACCATTTGCGTTCCGCTATTTCAAGACCCTTGAGCACCATATTGGCAGTGAACACCAGCAGCGCCGCCGCAGAATATTTTATAGCCATATCCGCGCCGCCGCCCAGCAGCGAGCCGAGCATTACGCCTATAAGCGCCGCAAGACCGCCCATTCCGCCGCCGGAAACCGCCACAAAGCCTGCCGTAAACGGTGCGTATGAACCGAATATAACTGCACCCGAAATCAGCCAACCTCCCGCCAACCGCGCAAGACACTCAACAAGCCGCATAAGACCCGGAGTTTCCGCAATATCCGCTAAACGTGCCAGTCCTGCTCTCTTGGCAGCGGCGGACGTTCTCGCCGCTCCCTCACGCACTGTTTTGCCGATCATAAAACCGACCTCCTGTTTCCTTTATTTTCCATTCCACTATACGCTACCACGCACAAGAATTTAGTCGTAAGAGGGCGAATAAGATATTTTTTCACAAGCTTTTCGGCTTTACTCAAAATTTATGTTGCCAAGCGGTAGTTATTAATTTAAAATAGAAAAAGGAGGCGATAGATATGGCATCTGAAGTTAAGTTCAGAATTGTTGTTCCGGGCAAGATATTTATTACCAAGGCTATGAATGAGGATATTTTCACCCGCTATATGCGAGGTGATTTCATGGTATACCAGTCCGATTTTGACTACTACGATACACCCGATTGGGATTTGGCGGAGAACGGATATCTCCTGAGAGTATGCACCTCCAACGGAAGCAACTCAGCCACTTTGCGCACCGGCAGCGTGGATCAGAAAGAGATGCCCGGCCTTTATACCGGCAACGGCTGGCTGAGCATTTTCGAGTCTGCTGACACTGTGGTTGACGATTTCCTCCGCCGCGGTGCTTTCCGCCGTTTCGGCGAGCTTGCAAAGCGCGGCAAGCTTCAGGTTGCTTTCACCACCCACCGCACCCGCAGACGCAACAATCTCTATCTTGCCGACCATACCGTTGTTGATCTCTGCCTTGACGACGGCGAGATCTGCGTAGACGACAAAACCGAGCGCGCCATGCACATGTCCCTCACCCTCTCCTACGGTGATATGGATATATTCAAGAACTACTGCTCTCAGGTATTGGAAGAGTTTACACTCTCCCCCGACCTGACCACCACTCAGGAAAAGGCTTTGCGCCTGCTCCGCAGCAGATAATCATGAATAGCTTTACTTTGGAATTTGACCGTGAATCCCGTCTGCCGATATATGAGCAGCTTTATGCCTATATCGCAGACGGGATACGTTCAGGCAGACTTCTCGAAAATGAGCGTCTGCCCTCAAAAAAAGCGCTGGCCTCACATTTGGGCATCAGCGCCAACACTGTTGAAACAGCGTACTCCATGCTCTGTCAGGAGGGTTACGTTTATTCCCGCCCCCGCAGCGGCTATTACGTTTCCCGCATCGAACTTACCGCCCCCGCTCCCGTTCCACTGCCGGAGGCTCACACTCCCGCCCAGCGCAGCTATCGGTACGACTTCATGACCAACACGGTAGACGCCCAGTCGTTCCCTTTCCGCACATGGGCAAAGCTGGGTAAGGAAGTGCTCTATAACGGTGAACCCCTGCTTTCCTCCGGAAACTGCCAAGGTGACGAAGAGCTTCGGGCTGTTCTCTGTAAGTATCTGCGTGAATTCAGAGCAGTTGACTGCACGCCTGCGCAGATAGTCATCGGCGCGGGTATGGAATATCTGCTCATGCTGCTTTGTCGGCTGCTTCCGGGTGATGCGGAATTTGCCGTTGAAGATCCGGGCTATGCAAAAACACCCGCCATTCTCGAGGGCTGCGGAAGAAAGCTGCACTACATATCCCTTGACGGCGACGGAATGGACTCCGCCGCTCTTTCCAAATGCAGCGCATCTGTAGCCTGTATAACCCCCTCACACCAGTTTCCTACCGGCATTATTATGCCCGTGGGGCGACGCAGTGAACTGTTGAAATGGGCAGTGGATGCGCCCGGACGTTACATCATAGAGGACGATTACAACAGCGAGTTCAACTTTGCAGGTCGTCCAATACCCTCATTGCAGGGCATGGACAGCCGCAGAGTCATATACATCAGCACCTTCTCCCGCATTCTTGCGCCGTCCATAAGAATAGCCTATATGGTGCTGCCGCCAGAGCTTCTGCGCTCGGCAGGCGAAATTCTCAAAAGCTATTCATCGACGGTTTCCCGCTTCGACCAGCACACACTGGCGAATTTCATTGAGGGCGGGTATCTTAACCGTCACCTCAATCGCATGAAAACCCTCTATCGCCGCAGGCGGGATATTCTCATCGACGCCCTCACTCCCCACGCCCAGCGTCTTGGCCTTACCATAAGCGGCGGCGGTGCGGGTCTGCATCTGCTGCTGAGCGGCAGAGACCAGGTGATTTCGCGTATACTTGCCAGAGCAGAGCGCGAAAGCATACGGGTGCCGAAGCTATCGGACAGCTTCCACAGCTATACCGGCAAAATCGACACGCTCATATTCGGCTACGCCGGTATGAGCAACGAGGATATTACGCAGGCTGTGGCGCTTCTCTTTGACGGAATTTAAATTGACATATTCTTCGCAAACCGTTATTTTATAAGTAATAAAAGACAAAGGGTGGTACACATGGACGATATCAAAAAAGTAACTCACATAGATAACGTACGCCTTTCCGATGACGGCAAAAGCGTTATAATAATCGATCAGACCAAGCTTCCCAACGAGCTTGAATACATTTACCTCAAAACCCCCGAGGATATTTTCGAGGCCATTTTCCAGTTGAAAATCCGAGGCGCTCCGGCTATCGGCATCTGCGCGGGCTACGGCATTTACGTCCTCGCTCTGCAGATAGAGGCCACCGATTATGACGGCTTCTTCGCCGAATTCCACCGTCTCAAGGAATATCTCAATTCCTCCCGTCCCACCGCTGTAAACCTCAGCTGGGCGCTCAACAGAATGGAAGGCATAGTAACCGCCAACAGTGACAAGCCTATCCCCGAAATCCTCGCTCTCCTCGAAAAGGAATGCAAGGCCATTCACGAAGAGGACATTCAGATGTGCCGCGCTATTTCCGAGTACGGCCTGTCCCTGCTGAAGGACGGCGACGGCGTACTCACCCACTGCAACGCAGGTCCTCTCGCCACCTCCCGCTACGGAACCGGTCAAGGTCCTTTCCTGTTGGGCCGCGAAAAGGGCATGAACTTCAAGGTATTTGCCGATGAGACCCGTCCCCTGCTTCAGGGTGCGCGACTTACTTCCTTCGAGCTGCAGCGCGCAGGCGTTGACGTTACTCTCATCTGCGACAATATGGCAAGCATCGTTATGAAAAACGGCTGGGTGCAGGCCTGCATGGTAGGCTGCGACCGCGTTGCTGCCAACGGTGACGCCGCCAACAAGATCGGCACCAGCGGCGTTGCAATTCTCGCCAAGCATTACGGTATCCCCTTCTACGTACTTGGCCCCACTTCCACTATTGACATGAACTGCCCCACCGGCGATGACATCAAAATCGAGGAACGCGACCCCAACGAAATCAAGACCAAATGGTACGAGAAGCCCATGGCGCTGGACGAGGTCAAGTGCTACAATCCAGCATTTGACGTTACGGATAACTCTCTCATTACCGCCATCATCACCGAAAAAGGCATCTGCCGCGCTCCCTACACCGAAAGCCTTGCGGCGCTGTTCAAGGACTAACAAAACATTTACATACAGGAGGACACCACTATGGGTAAAATCATCTCTTCCCCCTCTGCCTGCATCGAGGCCGATCCCGAACTTATTTCCAAGGCTGTGCTTATGCCCGGCGACCCGCTGAGAGCAAAGAAGCTGGCTGAGACCTATTTCACTGACGTTGTCTGCTTCAACACCGTGCGCAATATGCTGGGCTTCACCGGCACCTATAAGGGCAAGCGTATTTCCGTTATGGGCAGTGGCATGGGCGTTCCCTCCATGTGTCTTTACGCCCATGAGCTTTATAACTTCTACGGCGTTGACATTATCCTGAGAATCGGCTCCGCCGGTGGTCTCTCCGAGGATACTCACGTCCGTGACCTTGTTATCGCCATGAGCGCCTGCACCAACTCCAATTTCTCTCATCAGTATGATTTCCCCGCCATTCTTGCCCCTACCGCCGACTTTGCCCTGCTTCGCAAGGCGGTTGAGCTTACCGAGGCAAGAGGCGTTACCGCCAACGTAGGCCCCGTTCTCACCACAGACCCCTTCTATAATGCAAATCCCCATGCCAACGAGGCATTCCGCAACATGGGTATGCGTGCCGTTGAGATGGAGACCGCTGGTCTTTACATGGAGGCGATGGCTTCCAAGAAGCGAGCCCTCTCCCTGCTGACCATCTCCGACCACATCTTCTCCGGCGAGGAGCTTTCCGCAGAGCAGCGTCAGAACAGCTTCACCGATATGATGGAGATCGCGCTGGACACCGCATGGGACGCACTGGACTAATCAACTGAAAACAGCACAAAACCGACGGTTCGCACTGAACCGTCGGTTTTTCTTTTACATATTCTCAACTATTTTCTTTGCGGTGATTGCGTCGGCTTTAATGCGCTCGCCGAGCTCATCAATGCTGTCGAACTTCATCTCGGGACGCATGAACTTATAGAACAGGCAGACCACGTGCTTATCGTAAACGTCGCGGTCGAAGTCCAGGAGATAGCTCTCCACGGAAACTGCCTTGTCACCGCTGACGGTAGGACGTATGCCGATATTGGTAACGGCAGGATACACTTCGTCCTCGCCTATCACGCCCAGCTTTGCCGCGTAAACGCCATACTTGGGCACGATGATATTCTCTTCAAACTTCTGATTGATAGTGGGAGTTCCCAGCTTGCGTCCAAGCTTGAAGCCGTGGCGCACAGTGCCGGTAAGAAGATGAGGGTGACCAAGGAAGCGGTTGGCTTCCTCAATGCGTCCGTCGGCTACCAGCTCGCGGATATATGTAGAGCTGACAGTAATACCGTCCAGCTCCACCTTGGGCATGATATCGCATCCGAAGCCAAGCTCTTCGCCCAGCGCTTTCAGCTTTTCGGCAGTACCCTCACCCTTGAAGCCGAAGCGAAAATCGTGGCCCACCACGAAATGAACGGCTCCGTAGGTTTCCATTACCATATCCACAAAATCGCGCCAGGGCATCTGCATCATAGCGCGGTCGAAGTGGATAGTTATCACTTTTTCAATGCCAAACCAGCGGCTGACGATATATTCCCTGTCCTCCGCCGAGTTTATCAGCGCCATGGGCTTGCCGGATACCAGCTCGTCCGGATGGCGGTCAAAGGTGAGCATGGCGGGCTCTATATCCAATTTCTTAGCCACTTCCCTCGCCCTGTTGAGCAGAGCTGCATGGCCGAGATGGACGCCGTCGAAAAAGCCCAGCGCCACTACCTTTTTGCTGTCAAACATCTGTCTATCTTCCTTTAAACTTCGTAAAAGCTCTTTATGACGCGCACTTCGCCCTCATTCTCGCAAAGGGCAAGGAACTCGCCGCTTTCGGAAATGAGCCTGAATTTGCCCTCGGGTGCGGTTTTCAGCCTCGGTGCAAGACCGTTGCGGCAGCGCTTTTCATCCGTCTCACCTACGCTGACCGCAGGGTACATGGCGAACATGGATTCAAGGCTCAGCAGCATCTCCTGGGCTTTCTCCGGCCCTGCGGCAATAATGTCCTCCATTCGGTGAGCTTCTTCTATCCTGTACGCACCTGCGCGGGAGCGGACAAGAGCAGACATTGCGCCGCCGCAGCCGAGGGCGTCACCTATATCCGAGCAGAGGGCACGTATGTACGTTCCTTTGGAGCAGACTACGCGAAGCAGGAAATCTCCGTCCTCACGCTGCCCTGCTATCTCCAACTCATGAATGGTTATTTTTCTTGTTTTGCGCTCTATTTCGGCACCCTTGCGGGCATACTCATAGAGCTTTTTTCCGTCCACTTTGATTGCGGAATACATGGGCGGCAGCTGCTCTATTTCGCCGCGGAACTTATCAAGCACCGCTTCAAGCTCGTCACGGCTTATATTTGCAGGCTTCTCGCTTATAACATTGCCCGTGGTATCCTGGGTATCGGTGGATACACCGAGGCGCAGAGCGGCAATATATTCCTTATCCGCGTTCTCCATGAACTCAACGGCGCGTGTGGCTCTGCCCACGAAAACAGGCAGCACCCCTGTAGCCATAGGGTCAAGAGTACCGCCGTGGCCTATTCTTCGCTCACCGAGAATACGGCGGAGCTTGGCTACTATATCGTGGCTCGTCCAGCCTTCCGGCTTATTGACAATGATTATACCTGTCATGCCTGTTTCCACACCTTTTTGGCGGCTTCCAAAAGACGAGCCTTGAATTCTTCAAGGCCGCAGTCCATGCTGCAGCCGGCAGCCATGCTGTGTCCGCCGCCGCCAAGCTGAGCGCAGATGGCGTTGGCGTTGGCGTAATCCACCGTACGCACCGAGGCCTTCCAGCCGTTTTCCGTCTGGCGCAGGGTCATGCTGACCTCCACGCCCTCGGCTTGTCCCGCGATAACGGCAACGTCGTCCAGGTCATCCTCCGTCGCGCCGCAGGCGGCAATCATCTCGTCGGAGACTACGGCAATGACAAGCTCGCCGTCCATATGAAACTCCATGCCGGAGATTATTTGACCCTCAAGGAGCAGGCGCCCCTTGGTCTTGGTCATAAACAGCTTCTTGTTCATGCTGCCGCTGGGGATACCCATGTCGATAAGCTCAGCCGCCGCGCGCAAAGTCTCGGCGGTGGTGTTCTTATAACGGAAGCAGCCGCAGTCGGTGGCGATGGCAAAATAGAGCATTTCGGCGGTCTTGCGGCTCACACCGCAGGTCAGCTCCTTCAAAATGAGCTGCACCACCTCGCCGCAGGAAGCTTTCTCGGGCAGTACCAGCGTATTAGCCGCATAGCCGCTGTTGGAGGGGTGATGGTCGATGGAAAGCTCCACCTTATCCCCAAGCTCCTCGGCGTTGAGCTGGATAATGCCCACATCGGCAAGGTCGGTGCTCACAAGGCAGCCGTACTCATAGCCCTCGGGAGCGTAAAACTCCTGAGCGTAGGGCACAAATTTATCGGTTATCTGGGGATTGGGCAGCAAATATGCTCTCTTGCCCATTTCCCTCAAACCGCAGCAAAGCCCGGCGGAGCTGCCGAT
>CAYYLZ010000032.1:0-20503 GCA_964472725.1 uncultured Oscillospiraceae bacterium | reverse complement strand
CCCTGCTCAAGACCTACTTCTTCCAGCTCAAGGGCATGGAGGTGCAGATAAACGTAGTCAGCGCCGACACCATGCGCGCCGCCCAGAAGGATCCCGCCAGCTACAAGGATCTGGTCGTCCGCATCGCCGGCTTCTCCGTCTACTTCGTGGAAATGCACCGCGCCGGTCAGAACGACCTTATCAACCGCACCGAGCTGTCCATGTAAATTGAATTGATAATTGAGAATTAATTGTCAAATTCTCGATATTTCCGCGTTTTATCGTTTTTGCGGCAGTGTAAAAAAACATGGTTAGCCTTCCCCTTGAAGGGAAGGTGGGCGGCGAAGCTGACGGATGAGGTGTAGCCGCGCAGCGGCGATTGCACCGCAGTAACGATAACTCGCACAGTCTTACACAAACTCCCATAATTATCAATTATACATTATCAATTAAAATCAAAAATCAACATATAAGGAGAGACCAAGATGAAGTACGCAAGACCCGAATTCAACGATCCCAACGTTCCCGTTATCGAAAGCCGCGGCCTTTTCGGCGGCGGAACCATGAAGTTCCCCGTATTCGAGCGCCCCATCTCCATCAAGGAGAATTTCAAGCGCGCATACACCCGCAATAATCCCGTATGGGTTCCCAACAGCATGACCGACGTTTCCACCAACATGCTGGCCACCATGAACGGTATGCCCGAGGCTGACTTCTCCCGCACCGAGCGCTACGACTGGGTTGACTGGTTCGGCGTAGAATGGACCTACGTTCCCGAGGCCGGCGGCCCCATGCCCAAAATCGGCACCCACTTCATGGACGACATCTGCGACTGGAAGGAAAAGGTCAAGTTTCCCAATCTCGATGATTACGATTTCGAAGGCTGCTGCAAGAAGTTCATGGAAACCTCCTATGATCCCAACAAGGTTCTGCAGGTCAACATCGGTCTGGGCTGCACCGAGCGTTTCGTCGCTCTTCTCGGCGGCTACAGCGAGGCAATGGTAGCCATGGCTCTCGAGGGCGAGACCGTCCGCGAGTACCTCGAAGCCTTCGCAGATTGGGAAATTCAGGTTATCGACCGCCTGTGCCAGTACCTCCCCCTGGACATGATCACCTATCACGACGACTGGGGCACCGAGCGCGACACCTTCTTCTCCGAGAAAATGATGGAAGAGATCGTATATCCTCCCACCAAGCGCATCGTTCAGCACGTAAAGTCCAAGGGCATCTGCTTCGAGCTGCATAGCTGCGGCCACATCGAGCGTTTCATTCCCTATATGATCGACCTTGGCGTTGACCTCATTCAGATCCAGGCCCGCGCCAACGACATTCCCGCTTACAAGAAGAAGTGGGGCGACAAGATCGGCTTTGACCTGTCCGTAATGCCCGCTCCCGGCGCAACCAAGGACGACATCATCGCCGAAGTCCACAAGATGGTTGACGATTACGCAGCAGGCGGCGGCTTCTACTCCTCCGTCTACGCCGGCGACCCCGAGCTTCTCTGGTACGGCACCTCCGAGCTGTTCTACTACAGCCGCGAGAAGTACGAGGAAGAGCAGGGCAAGTAAGAACCGCAGCGAACGAGCGATAAAGGCTTGAACGATAAAGACTAAAAATAACGGTCAGGCTTCTCCCCGGAGGAGAAGCTGTCAGCGAAGCTGACTGATGAGGGGATTCGCGCAAGCGAATAAGAATGTACGATAATCGCAGTGCTCCGCAAAGCTGCCTTCGGCAGACCCTCATCCGCCCCGGCGGGGCACCTTCTCCTCAAGGGAGAAGGCAGATATATAATCCAACTCCACAGCAACGCAAAGAACCGTACAATTTGTAAATAAACCGCTGTAGGGAGCGTCGCCCCCGACGCTCCGCCGAACACGGCATCAAAACGGAGTGCCGAGGGCGGCGCTCCCTACAATGCTGCTCCGCACCTCAGTTATGTCATTCCGAGCCCCGCCGCAGGCGGGAGCGTGGGAATCTCCGGCGTAACGAGCCGATAGGCACCTATTTACAAAGCAACTAATTTACAATTCATTCGTATGGACTGTTACAACCACAACCCCACCAAAATGCATCGTAAGGAGGCCACACCATGGCTGAAAACAAGATAAAAGTCGATTTCGAGGAAGAGACCCGCGACCCCTTCGGCGGCGTACCCGACGCGCCGGACACCGGCCTTATCGACGAGGATCGCCCCGCGTGGCTGGGCTATGCCCCCGGCATAAAGGAAGAGGACGTAACCGCCGCCCATGACTGCGACGTGCTGGTTCTCGGCGCGGGCATCGCCGGCATCTCCGCCGCCCGCGCTGCCGCCGAGGCAGGCGCAAGCGTTATCGTAATAGAGCAGAGCAAGAGCATTTCCATTCGCGGCAAGGTATTCGGCTGCGTGGACTCTCATATCCACAAGGAGCTGGGCTGCGAAACGGACAAAATGGACCTGCTCAACCTTATCATGCGCCGCATGGGCTGGCGTCCCAACGCCCGCCTGTGGAAAATGTGGCTGGACGAAAGCGGCGCGGCCTACGACTGGTTCGAGGCTCCAGCCCTGAAAAGCGGCCTGGAGTTCGGCCAGCACCTGCAGTATTGGCCCAATCCCCCCAAGTACGACCGCTCCCGGGAGATATTCCCCCAGTACTGCGCGGGCATCGAATTTGACGACTGGTACGGAGCCTGCAAGCTCCATTACAACGAGTCCGTTGCCCACGGCGCAAAGTATTTCTTCCGCACCACCGCAGCGGAGCTGATAAAGACCGAAAAGGGCATCATGGGCGCATACGCCCACGCCGAGGACGGCAGCCTGCTTAAATTCACCGCCCGCAAGGCCGTTATCCTCGCCACCGGTGACTACGGTCACAACAAGGAGATGGCAAAGGCACTCTGCCCCGAGTTCTATAACACTCTCGGCCTCGTTGCCTCCAAGTGGTCTACCGGCATGGGTCACAAGATGGCAATATGGGCAGGCGGCATGATGGAGGAAGGCCCCCACGCCCACATCAGCCACTCCTTCCCCGGTTCCTTCGTAATGGGCACCACCGCTGCCCTCGACCTGAACGCCAACGGCGACCGCTTCATGAACGAGGACGTTCCCGGCCAGATATTCACCAACCAGATAATCCGCCAGCCCTTCAAGTTCGCATGGCAGATTTACGACAGCAACTGGGCAGACATGCTGGACAATCAGAACATCGCCCACGGCGCTATTGACATCAACCTCAACACCCCCGAGAGTATGGAAAAATCCTTTGAAGCCGCTCGCGAGGGCAAGGGCTGGAACATGGTAGCAGCCGACACCCTTGAGGAGCTTATCGAAAAGACCGGCATGCCCAAGGAGCGCGCTCTCGAGAGCATTCGCCGCTACAACGAACTGTGCGAAAAGGGCGTGGACGAAGATTTCGGCAAGCGCGGCGACCGTATGTACGCCATAGCGAAGCCCCCCTTCTACGCCTGCAAGTCCTTTATTGCCCGGGGAATGATAACCGGCGGCGTTGTAGTTGACGAAGAGTGTCAGGTTCTCGAAAAGGATACATGGCAGCCTCTCGGCGGCCTTTACGCCATCGGCAACGTAGGCGGCGGACGCTATTACTGCGACTACCCCGTTTCCCCCGTCTGCGCCACCTCCCACGGCACCGCCGTCACCTTCGGCAGACACGTCGGCCTCGCCGCCGCAAAGCGCGAGGACAGATAAATATTGTGCATACAGAAAACTCCCGCAGCATTTCAAAACGCTGCGGGAGTTCTTGATTTGTTGACGGTTCGTTACTTCGGTAAAATCGAAAACAACATTCGTAGGGAACAGCCTGCCTGTTCCGCCTGTAACTATACTGCCGGAAGTAAACCCACAAGCGGAATGGTCGAGACCATTCCCTGCAAGATAATCAAATTTTCTGCAAAAAAGGGGTGCGGTGCATAAACAAACAGCACCGCACCCTCATTCTCAATTATCAATTTTCAATTAATAATTACAGCCCGTTCTCCGTGCGGGAAATAAGGTCGTTCTGCATATCGGTACCCAGTTCAACGAAGTAGGCGGAATAGCCTGCGATACGGACAACAAGATCATGGTAAGTGTCGGGGTCGGCCTGAGCAGCACGCATGGTTTCCGAGGAAATAATGTTGTACTGAACCTCCATGCCGCCCATATCCATATAGGTGCGGGTCATGGTACGCAGCTTCTCCGCGCCGTCTCCCTTCAAGGAAGAGGGGTGAATGCGTATGTTCAGGGCAAGACCGTTCATAAACTTGCCGTGCTCAAAGCTGAGCGCGGAGCCAAGAACCGCGGTGGGGCCGTTCTTGTCACGTCCCTGCGCGGGGGAAGCAGCGTCGGCGATGGGAGTACCGGCAAGACGTCCGTCCGGAGTAGCCCAAGTGGTGTAACCCTGGGCAACGTGGCTGGCTGCGCCGTACATACCGCCCTTGAAAATCTTGCAGCGGCTGCTGTAGCATTCCTTGCATATCTCGTAATAGGTGTCTACGACCCACTTCATATTTTCGTCGGCGTAGGGGTCGCCGTTGCCGTAATGGGGCACCTCGCTGAGAATACGCTGACGGAGCAGCTCATGTCCCTCCCAGTTTGCCATGTATGCGTCGAACAGCTCGCGGGTGGTAATGAGCTTCTTATCGAAGCACATGTACTGGATAGTAGTGATGGAGTCCGCTACGGTAGCAAGACCGACAGCGGTACAGCCGTAGGAATTGTACTTTGCGCCGCCGCAGACAATGTCCTTGCCGCTTTCCATGCAGCCCTCCATGGATATGGAGAGAATGGGGTGCTGGTCATAATGGGCGAACAGGTGGTCTGCGAAATTACCTATGCTGACCTGCGCCTTAAGCACGTAGGAGGCCATCTTCTTCCACGCCTCTTTGACCTCTTCGATGGATTTCATCTCATAAAGATAGCCGGTATGCAGGGAGGACTGCACCTGATTATAGGGATTGCGGCCGTCGTTGAGAGCCATGTCCAGAATGGTGCTGTACTGAGTGTAGGCTTCAGGGGGATTGTTGCCGTTGCCGCCTGCATAGTCATTGCCGGAGCCGGTTATCTCCTGGCAGCCGATGAGGGCATAGTCGCGGGCGTCGCGGAGGCTGAAGCCAAGCTCCTTCATTGCTCCGGGTATGATAACCTCGTCGTTCTGATAGAGGGGCAGACCGCCAACAAGCTGATTGACGGCGACGGAGCATTCCCAAAGCTCGTCGGGAGTGCCCTTGTTGATACGCAGGGAAAGGGTGGGGTCATGGAGCTTAAGGCGACCCAGGGTTTCAAGAACCATGTATGTAACGGGATTGGTGGCGTCCTCGCCGGTATCCGGGTCAACGCCGCCCACGGTGGTGTGAAGATAGGTGTTGCCGATACCGATAATGACCGCGAGAGGGCCGGTACCGCCGTTGTAGAAGCCGTTTACCTTCAGGAAGAAGCAGTCGGTTATCTCCTGCGCCTGATCCATGGTGATGCGGCCCGCCTCAAGGTCAGCCTTGAGATAGGGCCATGTGTACTGGTCAAAGCGGCCGAAGGAGCCGATGTCGCCCACACCGGAGATGGAGATCATCATTTCGTAAAGCAGAGTCTGCTGGCAGGCCTGCCAATAGGTCTGCACCGGGTTCTCGGAGATCCACATGAGGTTGTCGCCCATCTGGATAAGCTCGGCCTTTCTTTCGGGATCGGCGCACTTTTCGGCGGCGTCGTAGCAGGTCTGTCCGTAGCGCTTTATAAAGGTTATGGCACCGTCGCAGACGATTTCAACGGATTTATAGAAAATGCTTCTCTCAAGGTCGTCGCCCATCAGATTGTTGCGGTGAGCGTCCAGCCAGTCACGAGCCTGCTGACGCAGCGCGGCGTAGCCAACGGAAAGAAGCTTCTTGTAGCCGGGGGTGGAGTGACCGGCGGGCATCATGACTATGGGCATATTAGCGCCGAAGGAGCGCACGCCCAGCTCGTTGAGCTCCTCGTAGCCATCGGGCTGCCATGCCTGGGCCATTTCGCCGATGGTGCGGCCCTTCCAGTAGTCACCGATGCTCTTCAAGCCCTCTACGTCCTCGGGGCTGATGACCATGCGCAGCTCGTCGGTGTCGGGATTGTGATACAGGCCGTCCTCGCCCATCTTCCAGAGACCGCTTTCCACATTGGCAACGTAAAAACCGCCGCCGCCCCAGCGAGGGTCTATGTGGGTGCCGCTGAAGAACTTGGTAAGGTTGGCAACCAGTACTTCATGATCCTCAACGCGGGTGGTCTGCTCTTCACAGACGGCCTTGAATATCAGGGCGTTTCTGATGGCAGGGAGATGGCTTTCGTACTTTTTGTGAGCTCTTGTCATTATAACAGGATTTTCGGAATCTATGTGATAGACTCTATTGCGGACAAGCTCACGCATGAGCTTCATTCTTTCGGATACGGGACGAAATTGATACATGTTTTACCTCCGTTCTTAACTCAAAAATCTTTGTTATTTAAAAGTGTATCACTTTTTGGCGTTCAATACAAGTACCGCATTTTCATGCCGCCTCGCACCAGAAACAACAAAATAATTCTCAATTATCAATTGTCACTTATCAATTAATCCGTCACTTCTCACGATTGAAAAAAACGGCGGTATATGGTAACATGAAAACAGAATAAGACAGCACCCGCTCGCCTGACTTCGAGGAGCAAATCCGGAGAGAAAGGACAGCGCCGCAGCCCTTCCGCTGGGTAATGTCCTGTGCCTTCGGGTGCAGGATTTCGTCTTATATCCCCCGATAAGGAGGTAAACACCATGAAACGAATCGCTATTTACGGTAAAGGCGGCATCGGCAAGTCCACCACCGTGTGCAACATCGCGGCGGCTCTTGCCAAGGAGGGTCTTACGGTAATGCAGCTGGGCTGCGACCCCAAGGCCGACTCCACCTCCGCCCACTTGGGCGGCGCCCGCCAGACCACCATTCTTGATATAGTCCGCAGCCGCGGCGAGGACTTCGCCCTTGAGGAGATAGTCACCCGGGGCGAGGACGGCGTGCTCTGCGCCGAATGCGGCGGCCCCATTCCCGGGGCGGGCTGCGCCGGACGCGGCATCGTCACCGCCTTCGAGACTCTTAAAAATCACAATGCCTATGAGATTTACAAGCCCGACGTGCTTCTTTACGACGTGTTGGGCGACGTAGTCTGCGGCGGCTTCGCCATGCCCCTGCGCAGCGGCTACGCCCGCGACGTTTTCATCGTCACCTCCGGCGAGAAAATGTCCCTTTACGCGGCGGCAAATATCGCACTGGCCATCGACAACTTCAAGGGACGCAACTACGCCCGCCTTTCCGGCCTTATCCAGAACAGCCGCAATGTGAAGGACGAACAGCGCCTTGTTGCGGAGATGGCCGAGGAGCTGAAGGTTCCCGTCAGCGGCATTATCCCCCGGGACGGCCTTGTTCAGCTCGCCGAGGAGCAGAACACCACCGTGGTCTCCGCTTTCCCCGAAAGCGAGATGGCAGCCGTATATCGCCGCCTCGCCCTCGCCATGTACGAGGCTGCCGAGGAGGTCGAAATATGACCGCCTGCTTCGAAAAACCGGAACGCAGCTGTTTTAATCTCGTCCACTATGCCCGCCTTGTGCCGGAAAGCCACGTGATTTTCATCACGCCTCCGGGCTGCTCCCGCATTATCCGCCTTTCCGCTATCGAGGAGGGCGTAAGCGACCGTTTCACCGTCTTTAACCTTGAGCAGGCCGACGTTATCGCGGGCAGCGTTGAGGACATTTTCATCGAGGGCGTGCAGCAGACCATCGACCGTCTTACCGACGAGGAGCGCCGCCCCAAGGTAATGCTGACCTTCACCAGCTGCGTGGACGGCTTCATCGGCACCGACCACAGCTACGTTATGAGCGAGCTGCGTGCCTACGCCCCCGACATAATTTTCATGGACCTTGCCATGGACCCCATAAACCGCGAAACTCTCGCCCCGCTGGTGCGGGTGCATCGGAATATAACCGCCCTTTTTGAGAAAACCGGCCACTCCAAGAGTGTTGTATGGCTGGGAAAATGGATCCCCCCCGAGCACGGCGACCCCCTCGCCGTGAAGCTGGCTGAGCACGGACTGGAGACCCGCCATCTGCTCCAATGCGAAACTCTTGATGAGCTGCGTGAGCTGGGCAACGCCGCAGCCTTCGTGGCGGTGACGAAAATAATGCTCCCCGTGGTAAGGGAGCTGAAGGAGCGCTTTGGCACTCCCTACTACAATCTTGCAGACCCCGCCGACCCCGAATCCATGAGCGAGGAGGAGCTGCTGAGCCTATGAAAGACATAAGAACCATTCTGCCCAACATCGCCTCCGACACAACAGGCGCGGCAGCCGCCCTCTTTGAGGCGGAGGGTCTTACCATAATCCACGACGCGGCAGGCAGCCATGAGGTGTTCGTCACCTTTGAGGAAGCCCGTGACCTTGAAAACCGCCGCACCGTGTCCTCCCGCCTGACCCAACTGGAGGCCGTCACCGGCGACGACAGCCGCCTGCTGGAGGCCATAATCGCCGAATGTGAGGCCGAGCCGCCCCGTTTTGTGGCAATAATCGGCTCCCCCGTACCCTTTACCATCGGCGCCGACCTTGACGGACTTGCTGCCGAGGTGGAGTTTTCCACCGGCGTTCCCGCCTTCGCGGTGAACTGCGGCGCATTTGAGCCCTACGACAAGGGCGCGGGCGAGGCCCTTCGCAAGCTCATAGAAAAAGTCGCCCTGCCTCCCCGTGAGGGTGAAAAAACGCAGGTCAACGTCCTTGGCGCAAGCCCGCTGGACTACAGCTCCGCCGAGCTGGCCGCAATTTGCAGCCGTCTGCAAGCCGAGGGCGCAGACAGCGTCAACGTAGTCGCAATGGACGCAGGCTTCGAGGTGTTCCAAAAGGCCGCCCAGGCCAAAGAAAGCGTGGTAGTCAGCATGTCCGGCCTTGCCGCCGCCCGCCTGCTGCAAAAGAAATACGGCATACCCTACCGCATGGGGCTCTTCACCTCCGACCACACCCCGCAGCCCGAAAAAGAGGGCGAAATTCTCGTCATCGGCGACGAGGTCACGGCCAAAAGCCTCGCCCTGCGCTGTATGGAAATACTCTCCCGCCCCGCCGTGGCCGGCGTCATCGGCAGCCACGACCCGGAGGTGCTCCCCGAAGTGCCCCACATTATCCTCGACACCGAGGACAATATACGCCGTGAGCTGCGCAAAGAGCGCTTCGCGGTCATCGGCGACCCTCTGTATAAGCTGCTCATGCCCAAAAACAGCCCCGCCCTGTTCGTGGAGCGCCCCCACCGTGCCCAGTCCGGCAGACTTTATCCCCCCACGGAAAAGACATTGGACGAGCTGCTTGACGAGCTGAAAGAGAAATTGTAAGCCGCCATAAAAGGTACAGTGCGTTTTCGGCGCACTTGCTATGGCTTCCCCCTTTGGGGGGGAAGGCTAAGCAATATTTAAACCCACCGCAAAAACGAAAACCCGATAAAATCCCCCGCACCCTCCATAATTATCAATTATCAATTAAAGAAGAAGAAGGAGGAACAATTATGTCTACACTGAACGAAACTCCCCGCTCCGAGCGGGTACATATAGCTTTCTTCGGCCGCAGAAACAGCGGTAAATCCTCCCTGACCAACGCATTCGCCGGTCACAAAGTGGCGCTGGTCTCCGACGTTGCCGGCACCACCACCGACCCCGTCTACAAGTCCATGGAAATACACGGCATCGGACCCTGCGTGCTCATCGACACGGCGGGCTACGACGACGAGGGCATGCTGGGCGAAATGCGTGTGGAAATGACCCGCCGTGTGCTCAAGGAGACCGACGCGGCGGTGCTGCTCATTTCCAGCGACACCGACCCCGACGACCCCCTCATTCTCGAAAAGGAATGGGCGACCCAGCTGCGGGAGGCCGGCACTCCCGTGCTCTGCGTACTCAGCCGTGCCGACCTGAACCGTGACAGCGCCGCTCTTGCCGCCGCCGTAAAGGAAAAGCTGGGTCTTGACCCGGAGCCGGTCAGCGTCACCGATGAGGGCGTTACCGAGCGGCTGCGCCTCTTACTGCTGCGCCTGCTGCCGGAAAATCTCTTCGCACGCACCATCGCCTCCCACCTTGTCAGCCCCGGCGACACAGTCCTGCTTGTCATGCCTCAGGATATTCAGGCACCCAAAGGTCGCCTTATCCTGCCCCAGGTGCAGACCATACGTGACCTGCTTGACGGCAGCTGCGTGGTGGTTTCCGTCACCGCCGATAACATCGACAGCGCTCTTGCCGCTTTAAAAGAGCCTCCCGCTTTCATAATCACCGACTCTCAGGTATTCCCGCTGGTCTACTCCAAGAAGCCCGCCGAAAGCGCCCTGACCTCCTTCTCCGTGCTCATGGCTGCCTATAAGGGCGACATAAACGCCTTCGCGGCAGGCGCCGAGGCCATCGACTCTCTCACCGCAAACAGCCGCATACTCATCGCCGAGGCCTGCACCCACGCCCCCCTTGAGGAGGACATCGGCCGAGTGAAGATCCCCATGATGCTCCGCAAGCGCTTTGGCGAGACCCTGCAGGTTGACCTTGTCGCCGGCAAGGACTTTCCCGCCGACCTGACCCCCTACGATCTGATAATCCACTGCGGCGCCTGCATGTTCAACCGCCGCTACGTTCTCGCCCGCATCGCCGCCGCTCAGGCCGCAGGCGTACCCATCACCAACTACGGCGTCGCCATCGCCAAAATCACCGGTATTTTGGATAAGGTGAGCTATTGATTGCAGGCAGTTACGTTAATACGCAAAAGGTAAAACACATGGTTAGGCTTCCCCCCCCGAAGAGGGGAAGCCATATCGCTGCACCACACAACAAACACCAACACCCCGTATCGAGCGATACGGGGTGCTTTCATATTACATCATAAATTTCTTGCTCTCCGCCACGGCCATTTTATCGCAGCGGTTATTATATTCGTTCTCGGCGTGACCCTTGACCCACACGTAGCTCACCTCATGCTTCTCGCAGAGAGTCAGCAGGCGCTCCCACAGCTCGGGATTTTTCGCCGCCTCTTTCTTGTTCCGCATCCAGCCGTTAGCCCGCCATTTTTTCGCCCAGCCCAGCTGCAGCGCGTCAATGACGTACTTGGAGTCGCTGTAAAGGGTAACGGCGCAAGGCTCTTTCAGTGCTTCAAGGCCGTTTATCACCGCCAGCAGCTCCATGCGGTTGTTGGTAGTCTCCGCCTCGCCGCCGGAAAGCTCCTTCTCGTTTCCCTTGTATATGAGTACGCAGCCCCAGCCGCCGGGGCCGGGATTTCCGGAGCAGGCTCCGTCGGTGTATAATTCGATATGCTTCATCATTTACCTCATTTAAAAACTTTTTCCGCCAGCGCAGTGAGCTTGTCCCCGATGATATCCGCCAGTCGATTAATCCTCAGCAGACCAAACAGCAGCCCACGCAGCCAATCCACCGCCGCGCACAGCACAAAAATCACCAGCGCCGAGCCGACAACTCCCAGTACCATCACTGCGGGATTAAGCGCAGCAAGCGGGGCAAAGCGCCCTGCCAGCACAAAGTTCCACACGGCGGGGTGAACATGGATAAGATACACGCCCAGGGTCATGGGCGCAAGGAATTTTGTGACCTTTTTCACCACGGGCGCCATGCTTATCCGCGCAAAGAACAGCAGCAGCGCCGCCGATCCGATGAGCGTGAAAATCGAAGTGAAGTTCACGAAGCGGTCGGGCGCGGAGGGCAGGAAGAATTTACACGCGCAAACACAGGCCATGCACAGGGCGTAGACTATCAGCCAGCGTCGGCGGACGTTTTTGAAAGGCTCGAAGCGCCTTATGTAGCCGCCGATGAGGGCCAGTATTGCCAACCACGCCATGTCGTAGCCGCCCTGCAGCTTGAAAGCGTCCCTATTATAAACCGAGGGCAGCAGCGAAAACAGGCAGATAAGGGCGAGCACCAGCAGCGAAGCCTGCCTGCGGCTGAGATTTCGCAGAAGAATACCCATGAAGGGCAGGAAAAACACAACACCGAAGTAGGCGGTCATGTACCACCAGCGTCCGGAAAGGACAGGGAATAACGTAGCCCTGGGCTGGAACGCGCTTATGTTCAGAATGCGGAACAGCGCCGTGACGCCCACGGAATAGGCAAACATCTGCAGCCACAGCGCCACAACCTTTGAGGCGCGGAAGCGAGAGTCCACGGAAACGTAGCCCGTTATCAGCGCGAAGCAGTTCACGTCCACGATGAGGAAAATGCGCAGCGCCCACGCTATGTACCAGCCCGCGCTGCCCTCCTCTGCAGCCGCCAGCACGCCGCCCTGAGTGAATATGTGCACAACGACTATCATCAGCATGGAAACTATCCGCAGAGTATCCACGCCGTAGTTCCGCACCGACAATACCGCCGTATTTTCTGTTTTCAAGGAGCGCCCCCCCTTTCTTTGTCTGCCCCGATTTTACCACCCCCCGCAATATACGTCAAGATGCGCAACGGCGGGGGACACGCCCCCGTGGCTATGCATCGCAATAAAATAAATGCCGGTAGGGCGGCTTGCCCTCAAGCCGCCGCATGTAACGACACACCACCGCAAAAACGACAATACGGGAAAATGCAAAAAACACAGATATGGCTTCCCCCTTTTTTTTGGGGGGAAGCTGTCGCGCAGCGACTGATGAGTGGAATTCGCGTAAGCGAATAAGAATGTTTGTTAATCGTAGCGAGGCTGATAGCCGCCTTCGGCGGCTGGTCACATGTACTCGCCCGATGTCGAAACCCAAAGAATCCTTTCCACGCGTCATGCAGAGCGAAGCGAAGCATCTCCCGAATGGTTTTGCCGCAGTTGTCGCTGACCTCCACTCAACCGGGGGATTCCTCGCAAAGCTCGGAATGACATATATTCGGTACACATCGGTACACAGCAGTAACGACGCGCACCCCTAATTCTCAATTCTCAACTCTCAATTTTCAATTTTTCGTTGTCAAAGGGAATTGCTTTTGATATAATAATTAGAATAGGAGTAATAGTACAATATCCCGTGCCGCCCATAAGCCAGCGTTATGGCTTTATGCGCACGACACTAAAGGTGGTGGTGACTATCAGGGCTTTTGACGAATGGAAAATACAGGGCTTCGACCCGCAGCACGTATCGCAGCTTGAGCGAGCCGGCTTCACGCCGCTGACCGCCAGACTGCTGGCTTCCCGCGGCCTTACGGATCCAAAGGACGCCATCAACTTCCTTCATGACGGTTTGGAAACCCTTTCAGACCCCCTTATCATGACTGACATGGACAAGGCAGCCGCGCGCATTCGCCGCGCCATCGAGACCGGAGAGCGAACCGCCGTTTACGGTGACTACGATGTGGACGGTCTTACTTCCACCTGCCTTATTACCACATATCTGCGCTCCAAGGGGCTCTTCTGCGAGCCTTACATTCCCGAGCGCCTCACCGAGGGTTACGGCGTAAACGAGGAGGCTCTGCGCCACTTCAAGGAGCTGGGTGTCACCCTCATCGTCACCGTGGACTGCGGCGTTACCGCCTGCGCTCAGGCGGAGCTCGCCCACGAGCTGGGCATGGACATGGTCATCACCGACCATCACGAATGCGCCGGTGAGCTGCCCGCGGCCGACGCGGTGGTCGATCCCCATCGCCCCGACTGCCCCTATCCCTTCAAGGGACTGGCCGGCGTCGGCGTGGCCTTCAAGCTGGTCTGCGCTCTGGAGGGCGAGGACAAGCTGGAGCAGGTAATGGAAGAATACGGCGACCTTGCCGCAATGGGCACCATTGCCGACATTATGCCCATGATAGGCGAAAACCGCGCCATCGTGCGCCGTGGTATCGCCGCCCTCAAGAAAAAAGGCCGCATCGGCCTCACCGCGCTCATGGCCGAAACCGGCGTGGAGCGCAGCAAGGTAAACAGCATCAACATCAGCTTCGTTCTAGTTCCCAAGCTCAACGCGGCAGGCCGCATGGGTAAGGTGCGCCTGGCCTTCGACCTGCTCATGTCCCGCAGCGAAGAGGAGGCCGTGGCGCTGGCAAAGGAGCTGTGCCTGCTCAATCAGGAGCGCCGCAGCGTTGAAAACGAAGTTTACGAGGACGCCCTCACCATGCTTTCCGACGGTGTTGACGGCCCCATTATCCTCGCCTCCGAGGACTGGCATCAGGGCGTTTCCGGCATAGTTGCCTCCCGCCTTGCCGAAAAATTCGGCGTACCCGCAATAGTTATATGCAATGTGGACGGAAACGGACGCGGCTCCTGCCGCAGTGCCTACGGCTTCAATATTTTCGAGGCGCTGGACGACTCCGCCGACCTGCTCGAAACCTACGGCGGCCATGAGCTGGCTGCCGGTCTCACCATGGATATAAGCAATCTGCCTGCTTTCCGTGAGCGCATGCAGAGCTTCTATAAGAAAAAGGAGGGCGAGGAGCGCAAGCTCACCCTCTTCGTGGACTACGAGGTGGACAGCGCCTCCCTGCTGACCATCGAGAACATTGACGCACTTGTCTCCAATGAACCTTGGGGCGGCGGAAATCCCCCTCCCATTCTGTGTATGCGGGGCGTTTCCGTGGACAGCGTCACCCCCATCGGCGGCGACCGCCACCTGAAAATGCGCGTGTCCCGGGACTTCCGCTACGTGGACTGTGTGTTCTTCTCCAAGACTGTCCGTGAGCTGGGTCTCCGCGCCGGTATGCGGGCCGATATCGCCTTTGAGGTCAGCGTCAACGAGTTCCGCGGCAGCCGCAGCGTGCAGCTTCTGCTTAAGGACGCCCGCCCCTCCCGTATCCCCGCCGACGCCAGCGTGGCGCTCACCATGAAATTCTTCAAAAACGAGCCCCTCACCGACGAGGAGCGCGCTTCCATACTCCCCGACCGCAGCGTATTCGCCGCCGTGTGGCGCAGCATGATGTCCCATCAGGGCGCCATGGCGGGCAGCGTGCGCGAGGTGGTGGCCGACCTTTCCAAGCGCGTCGGCGCTTCCTTCGGCAAGGTCATCATCTGCCTGAGCGTTTTCGAGGAGCTTGGCATCACTGAAATAAGCCGCTGCAAGGACAATATGAGCATCTACCCCGACTCCACCGGCAAGAAAGTCAACCTCGATGACTCGAAGATCCTGCAGCGTCTGAAAACGGGCGAATAGCGCACGTACAGTCGCTGGCGCGGCTACACCTCATCCGTCAGCTTTGCTGACACCTTCCCCTCAAGGGGAAGGCTAAAAGGATTGCCATGAACCAAAAATACAACAAGAAACTACAACCCAATGCTCAAATACTGCGCAGGAATATGACTCCCGAGGAACGCCATCTTTGGTACGATTTTCTTAAGGGTCTGCCTGTAACAGTAAAACGGCAGCAGGTTATCGGTCAGTATATTGTCGATTTTTACTGTGCTTCCGCCAATCTTGTAATCGAAATTGACGGAACTCAACATTACGAGGACGCAGGACTCAAAGAAGATGCCTCCCGGGATAATTACCTTAAAAGTTCAGGTTATGTCGTAAAACGCTATTCGAACAGAGATATTCACCGAAATTTTGAGGGTGTTTGTCGGGACATCTATATAACAATTTTCAACCATGATTGGGACTAAGCTTCAGGCTTCCCCTTGAGGGGAAGCTGTCGCGCAGCGACTGATGAGGTGTCGCCGCGCAGTGGCGTTATATTTCCACTTCACCATGCAAAAAAGAGGTATGCATATGGATATCCACACCGAAACTCGCGACGAGGTTCTTGAACAATACCTCGCCCTCGAGGAGAAAATCAAAAAATACAATCCGGGCATAAACATCGATCGCCTGCGCGACGCCTATCAGTTCGCCCGCGACTCCCATGGCGAGCAGAAGCGCAAGGACGGCTCCCTCTTCGTCACCCACCCCATCGCCACTGCGGACATTATAGCGGATATGGAGCTGGACGAGGACTCCGTCATCGCCTGCCTGCTTCACGACGTGGTGGAGGACACCCCCGTCACCGCCGAGGAGCTAGCCAAGCGCTTCGGCAAGGATGTGGCGCTGCTGGTGGAGGGCGTAACCAAGCTGACCCGCGTTGTTTACACCAGCAAGGAAGAGGAACAGGTGGAGAACCTGCGCAAAATGCTCATGGCAATGGCCAAGGACATTCGCGTTATCATCATCAAGGTCTCCGACCGCCTCCACAATATGCGCACCATGAACTACCAGTCTGCCGAAAAGCAGCGGCAGAAGGCGCTGGAGACCATGGAGATCTACGCGCCCATCGCCCACCGCCTTGGTATGCAGCGCGTCAAGTGGGAGCTGGAGGATCTTTCTCTCATCTACCTTGACCCCATCGGTTATCAGGAGATAACCTGCCAGTTGGATAACCGCAGAAAGGCGCTGGAGGGCTTCATGAACGAGGTCGCCGAAACCGTCACAGAGCGCATGCGCTCCGTGGGCGTGGAGTGCAAGGTATTCAGCCGTCTTAAGCACATTTACAGCATCTACCGCAAGATGTACAGCCAGAACAAGGAGTTCAACGAAGTCCTTGACCTTTGCGCTTTCCGCATAATCGTGGACAACGTAAGCGACTGCTACAACGCTCTCGGTCAGATCCACGATCTTTATAACCCCATGCCCGGTCGCTTCAAGGACTATATTTCCACCCCCAAGCCCAATATGTACCAAAGCCTGCACACCACCGTTATAGGCGACGAGGGCATGCCCTTCGAGGTGCAGATCCGTACATGGGAAATGCACCGCACCGCCGAATACGGCGTTGCCGCCCACTGGAAGTATAAGCAGGGCATTGCCGGAAAAACCGGCCACGACGAGGAGAAGTTCGCGTGGATACGCAGCCTTCTGGAAACCCAGCAGGCCTCCGATGCCGCCGACTTCGTCCACGGCCTCAAAACCGATATGTTCGCCGATGAGGTATTCGTTTTCACCCCTCAGGGCGAGGTTATAAACCTCCCCGCCGGCGCTACCCCCATCGACTTCGCCTACAGTATCCATACCGCCGTCGGCAACCTTATGACCGGCGCCCGCGTCAACGGACGTATCGCCACCTTCGACCACATTCTCGAAAACGGCGACATAGTTGAAATAATGACCTCGCCCTCCGCCAACGGCCCCAGCCGTGACTGGATGAAGATAGCCAAGAGCTCTCAGGCCAAGGGCAAGATAAAGCAGTGGTTTAAGAAGGAGAAGCGCGAGGAGAACGTTATCCACGGCAAGGCAGCCTTCGAAGCCGAGATGAAGCGCAACAATCTCAGTCTCAGCGACCTGCCCAACAACGAGGCCATCGCCGCCTGCCTGAAGAAGCTGTCCTTCAACAACATCGAGGATATGTACGCCGCCATCGGCTACGGCGGTCTTACCAGCGTCCGCGCCGTAAACCGCTTCCGCGAGGACATCGTTGTTGCCAAGCGTCAGAAGCGCCTTGAAGAAAAGGCCTCGGATGCCTCCAAGGAGCCCCAGCAGCCCGCCCGCGCCGAAAAGCGCCAACACAGTGTCCGCGGCGTAGTGGTCGGCGACCTTGACAACTGCCTTATCAAATTCGCCCGCTGCTGTACCCCCGTCCCCGGCGACAAAATAGTTGGCTTTATCACCAAGGGCTACGGCGTTTCCGTCCACCGCGCCGAATGTCAGAATTATCTCAATTCCGGCAGCCGTGACAATGAGGACGAGCGCTGGATAGATGTTTCCTGGGGCGATATCGGCTCGGAAACCTACAACACCGCCCTGACCATTTCCGCCCGTGACAGACGCAACTTCGTTCTTGATATCGCCACCGTACTTGCCACCGCCAAGGTCAAGATAACCTCCCTTTCCGCCCGCGAGATCGACGGCGGTCAGGCCGTGGCCTTCGTTTCCATGGACGTTCATACCCGCGCCGAGCTGCAGGCCGCTATCCACCGTCTCTCCGTTATCCGTGGCGTCACCGAAGTAAAGAGACCGGGTGTGTAAGCGACTTCGTCGCAAGCACCGCAGCAACGATAATACGCAAAATGTAAAAAACAGGTTAAGCTTCTCCTTGGGGATAAGTGAGCGCCCAAATCTTTGATTTGGCATCGCGAACTTATGCTCTGGAGTAGAAGCTGGCGCGAAGCGACTGATGAGGGGCCGCCGTAAGGCGGAAACGCTCTTCATTTCCACCTCATCCACCACTTCGTGGTCCCCCTTCTCCTCATAGGAGAAGGTTAAGCCTATAAATTAAGGAGCAGCCTATGAACAACGGCAAGCTGTCCGAAAATGCGCGTGAGCTGCGTAAGAACATGACTCCTGAGGAAAAACAGCTTTGGTATCAGTTCCTTAAGAAGCTGCCGATTACCATTCATCGCCAAAAGGTCATAGGCCCCTATATTGTGGACTTCTACTGCGCATCGGCAAAGCTCATTATCGAGCTCGACGGTTCCCAGCACTATGAAGAAAAACACCTTGAAAAAGATATTGCCCGGGATAAATACCTCACAAACCTCGGCTACACCGTAAAACGCTACTATAACCGCGATATACATTACAATTTCTACGCAGTCTGCGAAGATATTCAAAATTTCATCTTCGGTAAGGATTTACCGGAAAAGTAAAAAAACAGGTTAAGCTTCTCCCCGGGGAGAAGCTGGCGCGAAGCGACTGATGAGGGGCCGCCGCAAGGCGGAAATGCTCTTCGCTTTCCACCTCATCCACCGCTAACGCGGTCCCCCTTCTCCTCATAGGAGAAGGTTAACCCCTTTGCTTTAACACATACAGGAGGAACAAATATGCTCATCAAAGCCTTTGAGGTCGGACAGCTTTCCACCAACTGCTATATCGTCATCGACGAAAAGACTCTCTGCTGCGCCGTTATCGACCCCGGCGCCGAGTCCGGCCGCATTCTCAACTACATTGCCGAGAATAATCTCAAGCCCGTCTGCATTTTCCTCACCCACGGCCACTACGACCACACCACCGCCGTGCCCTCCATTCGCAGCGAGCTTCATATCCCCACCTACATCAACAAGAAGGACGTAAACGCCGAGGGCAGGCACTCCTCCATGAAGTTCGATGTGGACAAGATAGACGAAGTATGGTACTACGCCGACGGCGACAAAATCGAGGTTGGCGGCCTGACCTTCACCGTAATGGAGACCCCCGGCCACTCCGAAGGCTCCGTCACCCTCATCTGCGAGGACGCCCTGTTCACCGGCGACACCCTCTTCCGCGACTCCTGCGGACGCACCGACTTTGAGGGCGGCAGCATGGAAGTGCTGCTGGGCTCCCTCAAGCGCATCTGCTCCCTGGAGGGCGACTACGAGGTATACCCCGGTCACGCCGACTACACCAGCCTTGACCGCGAGCGCCGCTTCAATTTCTACGTGCGCCGCGCCCTTGAAGCCTGATGGAACTGATACTTTCCGGACACGATTATAAATACGCAGTTGAGCAGATAATGCTCCTGATGTTTCCCGAGGAGCGCCCCGTTTACGTCGAATGTGACGAGGGGGGCGCTGCTTTCGCGCGCAGCGAGCTGAGCCACGACGAAAAATCCTCCCACACCCTGCTGCGCTGGGACGGACGCGAGGTGGTGGGCGAAGCCCTGTTCGAGGGCGAGCTGCCTGCCGACGAAATGCTCCGCAAGCGCGAAACTCAGAAGCTTGTGAAGCTCTCCTTTTTCAAGGCCGCAAGGGAAGCCACCGGCGTAACGCCCCCATGGGGCGCCCTGACTGGCATACGCCCCGGCAAGCTTGCCGAGCGCTATATGCGTCAGACGGGACTCGGCATAGCCGAAGCGGCAAAATACATCGAAAGCGAATACTTCGTCACCCCCGGCCGCGCCATGCTCTGCGCCGAGGCTGCCGAGGTGGCGGAAAATCTCCGCAGGAGCTTCGACCCCAACGACATATCTCTCTATATCGGCATACCCTTCTGCCCCACCCGCTGCGCCTACTGCTCCTTCGTCAGCCACAGTGTGGAAAAGTCCTTCAAGCTCATCGCCCCCTACGTTGAGGCGCTGCTGAAGGAGGTCGCCGAGGCGGGCAGGCTCGTCCGCGAGCTGGGCGTGAGGGTAATTTCCGTATACATCGGCGGCGGCACGCCCACCACTCTCTCCGCAGAGCAGCTTACACAGCTGATGAGCGCCGTCCGGGAGGCCTTCGACCTTTCCGCCTGCCGGGAATTCACCGTTGAAGCAGGCCGTCCCGACACCATTACCCGGGAAAAATTAGAGGCCATTCGCGATGGTGGAGCCGACCGCATAAGCATAAACCCCCAGACCATGTCCGACGAAGTACTTGCCGCCATAGGCCGCCGCCACAGCGGCGCCGCCGTGACGGAAAGCTTCCGTCTCGCCCGTGAGATATTCCCCGGCGCCATAAACATGGACCTTATCGCAGGCCTCCCCGCCGACAGCCCCGAGGGCTTCCGCGCCAGCCTTGACGAGGTGCTTTCCCTCGACCCGGAGAACATCACCGTGCACACCCTCTCCCTTAAGCGGGGCAGCCGCATAAACCTTGAGGGCACCACCATTCCCGACGGCGCCGCCGTTGGCGAAATGCTGGAATACGCCCTGACCACCCTGCGTGGCGAGGGCTACGCTCCCTATTACCTCTACCGCCAGAAGTTCACCTCCGGCGGCTACGAGAACGTGGGCT
>CAYYLZ010000031.1:0-20819 GCA_964472725.1 uncultured Oscillospiraceae bacterium | reverse complement strand
CCAAAACCGAGTGCCGAGGGTTCAAGTCCTTCTGCCCCTGCCAAGAAAAAAGCACTTGCGTTTGCAAGTGCTTTTTTCAGTTAAATCCGTCCTTTACGGACGGGATAAATCCAACTGCGTTGGATGAAATCACTTCGTGATGAAATCCCGCTTCGCGGGGAGAGGGACGGATTTGATTTCATCTGAGCGGAGTGAAGATTTCATCAGCGGCAGCTGATTTCATCCTTGCATGTGCAAGGATTTCATTATATTATAGCAAAGAGGTGTTGATCATGGCAGAAAACAAACTGGCGGATATGTCAACAGAGTTTGCAGTAATGATATTGAAATTGACAGACGGTATAAAAGGACATTATTCCTTATCAAATCAGCTTGAGCGAAGTGGGACCAGTATAGGTGCGAATATTAGAGAGGCTAAATATGCGCATAGCAAAGCGGATTTCATAGCTAAACTGCAGATATCCCTTAAAGAGTGTTATGAAACGGAATATTGGATAGAGATTGCACAAAAGGCGGAGATTATATCAAGCAATATGGCAAAAAGCGTTTTGCACGATTGCGGCTCTATACGCAGAATGCTTATCGCCTCAATCAACACGGCGAAGGAGAATAACAAATGAGTTACATCAGTGACCTGCGTGAGTTGGTTGGCAGCCGGCCGCTGCTTACAGCGGGAGCTACGGTTATTGTGAAAAAAGATAATAAAATTCTTTTGAACTTACGTTCAGATACCCAAACATGGGGTATTCCGGGAGGCGCACTTGAGCTTGGAGAGACGATTGAAGAGGCGGCACGGCGCGAGTTATTCGAGGAAACCGGATTGACGGCTGCGGCTTTTACGTTGCTCAATGTATTCTCGGGGAATGATTTTTATTTTGAATATCCTAACGGTGACAGGCTGCATTCCGTAATTGTGTTGCTTAAGGCGGAAAATATTAGCGGCGAGCTTTCTATAAATGATGGTGAAAGTATAAAACTGGCGTATTTCAGTTTAGACGAAATGCCGGAGCTTGAAAGCCGTGCGGCAAAAATCGTGGAATGGATAAAAGAAAACAATAAGAGGTGCGCAAATGGACAATAACATACTCATGGAAAACGCGATCACATTCGCGGCGAAGATAATAAAGCTGCGGGAGCAGCTGATGGCGGAGAAAGGCGAGACCCTCATATCCACCCAGATAGCAGCCAGCGCTGCCGACATCGGCGTAAGCGTCAGCGAGGCCAATTACGCACGCAGCAGAGCGGAGCACATTGACAAGCTTCGTGACGCCCTGAGCAGGGCGGCGGAGACCGAATACTGGATAAAGCTGCTCTACACCGCTGAGTACATCGACGGAGAGACCCACAGCGCCCTGCTGGAGGACTGCATGGACGTGAAGCGCTGCGTCATCGCCGCCGTAAACGGAGCGCGGGAGAGTGGCAGATAAAAGAGCGGCTTGGCCGTTATTCGCACCCATCGGGGGGATTCCTCGCAGGCTCGGAATGACGATGTGGCGGGGTTGTTTCTAATGTGAGTTGAATGAACTGTAAAAATGCGTTGTTGCCATTGGATACGGCAGATGTTATGATTTTTTTGTAAGGTGCCTTAACGATATTTTGGAGGTCAACCATGGAAATTGGAAACAAAATCAAACAACTGCGCTATAAGGCCGGTCTCACCCAGGAACAGCTGGCCACGCGGCTGGGCATAAGTGCCCAGTCAGTGTCCAAATGGGAAAACTGTGTTGCCATGCCGGATATAACCCTGCTGCCACTGCTGGCGGAAGTGTTCGGAGTAAGCATAGACGAGCTGTTCGACCTGACGGTGGAGCAGAAGCTGAAGCGTATCGCCAATCGAATGGACACGGAAGAGGAATTTTCCGCAGAGCTGTTCAAGGAATATGAGGAATTCCTCGCCGCGCAGCTCGAGGAAAACAAGGACAGGACCATGGTGCTTGAGCTGCTTGCGCGGCTGTATCATCACCGAATGGAGGCTGACGCCCGCCGCGTGAGCAAGTACGCCCGGGAGGCTATAATGCGCGCGCCGGAGAAGAAGGAATGCCAGTGGCTGCTGCAGATGGCTGAGGGTGACACACCGTGGGATTGGAACATAGCAAACCATGTGGGCGTGATAGATTTTTATAAGTCTGTTATCACCGCCGACAGCGGCACGCCCAAAACGCCGCTGCCCTATTACTTCCTTATCGACAACCTCATTGCCGACCACCGCACCGCCGAGGCGCGGGAGTATGTGGAAACGTGCAGCAGGCTGCCCGCCCACAAGCCCTTTTTGCTGGAGGTGTATCGGGCGCATATTGCCCTTGCCGAGTACGATGAAAAGACCGCGGACGGCATAATGGAGGCCGCGCTGGAAAAGTACGGCGAGGTCAGCGGCTTCCTGTTCGAGTCGGCGCAATATTACGCGAAAAAGTGTGATTACGAAAAGGCTATTGATTTTTATGAGAGATCCTGGGAGAGCGAGGAGGGGCAGAAGCCCCGCTTCACCGACGCGCTGCAGGGTATCGCGCTGATATATGAAATTCAGGGCGACCGCGAAAAGGCCGCCGCCACCTACGACCGCTGGATCCGCTGCCTCAGGGAAGAATGGGGCTTCGCCGCGGACGACAGAGCGGTGCTGGACACCATAAAGGAGAAAAATCGCGTTTTGCAGAAATGACGCAGCGGGGAGTGTGAGCCGTGAGGAAAATTTTAATATTGCTTTCGGCGCTGCTCCTGCTTACAGGCTGCGCGCCGAAGCATTACGACGCGGAGAATATTTCAAAGCTCTACGACCGGGAGTGGATAATCGGCAAGACCCGGGCGGAGATAGAGGACAAGTACCGGGAGTTTGACCGGGAATTCACCTCCGACGAGGGCGAGGTGCTGGGCGCGTTTTACGTGAATTACGAAAATCGGGGGCTTGACCCCAGCTATATTCACGATACCTATTTTGTGGTTTTCGACGCCGATGATGTGGCCGTTGACGCATATTTCCGGGAAACAAGCATCGGCGGCTGACCGCGTGAGGAAAGAAATGTAAATAATGTGACCCGTGGACATTTCGTCCGCGGGTCATTTTTTTGTGGGGTGTGCTGCAGGGCGCGTCGCCCTCGACACTCCGCTTGGGGAGAACGGGTGAAATTGGCAGTGAAATCAATACGGATAATACACCTCATCCACCGCTGACGCGGTCCCCCTTCTCCTCAAGGAGAAGGTTAAGCCTGTTGTTTTTACGTTTTTTGCGTGTTGTCGTTTTGTGGTAGTAATCTTTACGCGGCGGCTTGAGGGCAAGCCGCCCTACGGGGGGGCGGTGCATAAACGAACAACGATAAAACAACCCAAACGGGTGACCATGCAGGGTTGCCCTTACGCCCAAAACTTATATTTATGGGTAGGGCCGCCCTGTGTGGCGGCCCGTGTACTGCCAACGTATCCCGAAGCGCCGGGGACGGCGCTCCCTACAGGGCAGCGGTGGATAACAAAAAATCACATAAAACCGAACATGTATACCTATTGTCAAAAATTGCATGATATGATATGCTGAATATGTAGAAAATGCACAAATAGTGTTTGGGAAAGGAGCAGTTGTGATGAAAAAACGTACAATACAAATTATCTGCCTTTTGCTGTGCGCGCTGCTCTTGTGCTCCTGTGCGCCGGAGACAAAGGTAGAGGGCGCGTCGATTGAGATACCGCCCGATAAGCTTCCTGCAAATATACCCGCCAACTGGGAGCTTTATAAGGGGGATATTTACGATATCACTGCAGCCGGTTTTGAATTATACAAGCTCATATACCCAAACGCGTATCTTTCGTACAGCGGTATGGGAATGGGGCGAGACGGCTTTCAGGTGGATTGCACCGGGGTGGATAAGGCAAAGTTTGCCGCGTCGGGCATATTACCGGACGACGTTAATTTGGGCAAGATCGTCACAGACGTGATGGATCCACGTCTGTCCCATGAGATACCCCGGCAACCGGAAACAAAGGTGGAGTTCGATGACGGCGTGACCATGCGCATGGAACGGGCGGAGTATCCGCCTTACGCCGATCATATCCAATTCGTCATAGAAAGTGACAGCAACAGAGCTTTTGATTGTGATGAGGAAGTGTATAAGTATGTGGACGGTGAGTGGAAATTGTGTCCACGTTCCTACTACGCAAGGCTGGCTCTTGGCGGCCTTTATGACTACAAGCTGACAGCAGGGGAGCCGAAAAACGTAAATGTCACGATCTTTGCAAATAAGTTGGGCGTGGGATTGTATCGCCTTGAACTTGGCAGCTACGATATAAAAGAGGGGGAGGAGTACTGGGTCGAGTTTGTTGTCACCGAGGACGCAGAGCCCCTTGAGCCGCTGCCCGTAAAGGCAAAGGACACAAACGAAGGCTATCCGCTGAACTTCTTCTGGCAGTGTAAGCTGCCGGAAAATTGCACCGCGCTGACAATGACGGCACAGATAGAGTGGCCGGTGGAGGCCAGCAGTTATTCGGTAAGCCCCGGCTGGAGCAGAAATGAGGAAGATATGGCAAAGGAACTGCTGGGTGAGGGCTATACATACGATGCCGAAACGGATACATATAAGCTTGGAACAAAAACGTTGAGCATTTCCGACACAGATGTGCTGCTCACCGACAGCGACCCGCAGGTGCGGGTGATGGAACTGCTTATACCCGATGTCTGTGAGCTTGACGATGACCGAAGAGGAACCCAACATTATAATTACACTGCTTTGAACGCCGCCCTGCGCTATATCACGGGAACGAGGGCAATGAAAAATAGGGCCTGCGAGCCTGCTAACGGAGTGCTGAATTTTGCCCTGAAGGATTTTCTGACTGCCAAAAAGGAAGAACTGCCGCAGGGCGAATATGATGAGAAGTATGCCCCGCTGGAGGAAGTGCAGTATCTTCATAAGCAGAAGCTTGGCTATTACAGCGCAAGCCCCGTGATGAGTGACGCAGCTGAGTCTGCGTGCACCTCCGCCGTCGGCGAGGGTTTCAGCGGGCCGGATATTTTCGGCATGGCTATAGATGGCAAGATAGTAGCACTGAAAGTGAATAATATGTTCGGCAGCATTGCCGCCAATGATGACAGCGCGCCTGTGGTATCGCCCTACGAGGCGGCAGCGGCAGTGTTGCCCGCGCTGAGGAAAATAAAGCAGGAGTTTTCCATTACCGGCGCGCGCTTTGAGTACGCCTATTACGGCGAGGATTATACCACCCTGCACCCCACATGGGTGTTCACCGTAGAATGTGCGGACGGCAGCGAGCTGTATTTCGCTGTGGACGCGCATACGGGAGAATTGGTGACGGAGAAGCGATAGTAGGGAAAGTGAATAAAGGGTTAAGCTTCTCCTGTGAGGAGACACCCCAGGGTGGCTTCTCTTGCCCCTGCGGGGCAATTCACCTCCACCTGGCGGCGAAGCCGACTGATGAGGTGGGCAAAATAATAAAACTGGCCGGTTTTGCAGTGCAATCAGTGCGTATCGGACACCTCATCCACCGCTTACGTGGTCCCCCTTCAGCCATTAAGGCATAAGTTCGCGATGCCAAATCAAAGATTTGGGCGCTCACTTATCCTCAAGGAGAAGGTTAAACCTATCATTGACGGTTCAAACACAAAACCCCCGGAAAATCGATGACTTTCCGGGGGTTAACTGCGCTATTTTATCAAGCCTTGGGGCCTGCATTGACGATGTTCTCGGGCATATCGGGGTACTTGGCAGCGAAGTTCTTGACAAACTCGCCTGCCAGCTTCTTTGCGGACTCCTCGTATGCGGCCTGATCCTTCCAAAGGTTCTTGGGATTAAGGATCTCGTCGGGGACGTTGGGGCAGCTCTTGGGGATCTGTACGTTGAAGATGGGGTCAAGCTCATACTCGACCTCGCTCAGAGCGCCGGAGAGGGCCGCGGTGACCATTGCGCGGGTGTACTTCAGGTTCATTCTGGGAACGGTGCCTGCCGCGCCGCCGCACCAGCCGGTATTGACCAGGAATACGTTTGCGCCGGTCTCCTCAAGCTTCTTGCCCAGCATAGTTGCGTAAACAGATGCGTTCATGGGGAAGAAGGGAGCGCCGAAGAGGGTGGAGAAGGTGGTAACGGGCTCGGTGATGCCGCGCTCGGTGCCTGCCAGCTTGCTGGTGTAGCCGGAAACGAAGTGGTACATTGCCATGTCGTTATCCAGCTTGGAGATGGGAGGCAGCACGCCGAATGCGTCGGCGGTGAGGAACACGATGGTCTTGGGCTGGCCGCCTACGCCGGGGATAGCGGCGTTGGGGATATAGTCGATGGGGTAGCCCGCGCGGGTGTTCTCGGTAAGGGAATCGTCGGCGTAGTCGGGAGCGCCGTTTTCATCGATGATAACGTTCTCCAGCAGGGTGCCGAACTTGATGGCCTCGTAGATCTGAGGCTCGCTCTCATGCTTCAGGTTGATGCACTTTGCGTAGCAGCCGCCCTCGATGTTGAAAACACCGTTGGGAGACCAGCCGTGCTCGTCGTCACCGATGAGCTTACGGGCGGGGTCTGCGGAAAGGGTGGTCTTGCCGGTACCGGAAAGGCCGAAGAATACGGCGCTGTCGCCCTCCTCGCCGATGTTGGCGGAGCAGTGCATGGGAAGAATGCCCATCTGAGGCAGAACGTAGTTCATAACGGAGAATACGCTCTTCTTGATCTCGCCGCTGTACTGGCTGCCGGCGATAAGAACCTCGTGGGTCTCATAGTTGATGATGATGGCAGCCTCGCTGTGGACGCCGTCCACCTCGGGAATGCACTTGAAGCCGGGAGCGGCAATGATGGTGTAATCGGGCTCGTAGGTTTCCAGCTCTTCTGCGGTGGGGCGGATAAGCAGCTGATGAATGAAGAGGTTCTGACTTGCAAGCTCGTTGATGATGCGGAAACGCTGGGTGTACTGGGGGTCTGCGCCGGCAAAACCGTCGAATACGAAGAGTTCCTTACCCTGCAGGTAAGCCAGCATCTTCTGCTTGATCATATTGAACTTCTCCGCTGCGATGGGTACGTTTATCTTGCCCCACGCAATAGTGTCGTGAACAGCGGGAGTATCGACGATGAACTTATCGTCGGGGCTGCGGCCGGTGTACTTGCCGGTCTCAACAACGAGAGCGCCGGTGTCGGAAAGAACGCCTTCGCCGCGCTCCAGTGCCTTCTTTACAAGGGCGGGAACGGGCATATTGCGGTAAACCTTGCCATCGCCTGCGATGGCGAAATCAGCGGGAGTGAGAACTTTCATATTAGCCTCCAATATATGTAAGATTTGTTTTACTTTTTTCGTCTTTACGTTCATTACACTTGGACACAATTCAACCTATTTTACCACGTTTTGACATGCCATGCAACATAAATTACAGCTTCTTAGCCACAAACATAAATCTGTGAATACTGCCGTTGATACTGCCGCACTCTTCCAGCAGCCGCTGGGCTTTTTCCAGCCGTGGCAGGCAGGAGTCCACGCCAAATCCGGGGAACTCCCACTCTATTATATGCGCAAACCACACAAGTGCGCCCACGTCGAAGAATTTTATCGGGCGGAAGCACTCATCATGCCGCAGTATGTCAAAGCCCGCTTTGCGGAAGTTTTCCGCGGCGATGTGAAGATACTGCTCCGGGTAGGGCAGGGGCGGGACAGGGGCAAGGAGAAGCTCAACCAGCTCCCGGTCGTTTTCCGCGCCCACCTGCTGGGTGATGAAAAGTCCGCCGGGGCGCAGCACACGGTGTATTTCCCGGGGATTGAAATCCCCGTGGCGGTTTATGACCAGGTCAAAGCTGCCGTCGGGGAAGGGCAGAGCGCCGCTGCCGTCGGCGGGACGGAAGTCGATGCCGAGAGGCGTCAGGGTTTGGCGGCAAAGCTCGATGTTGGGCGGGTAGTTTTCCGTGGCGGCGCAGAGCGAGTGGGGGTGTCCGAGAGAGAGCAGGAATTCGCCTCCGCCGGTATCGATATCCAGCAGCCTTGTTTCGGGGATGAGATTTTCGAGAATGATCTCACGGTAGTCCCATGGCAGGTCGCCCTCCTCGGTGTAGCGGCCGTCAATGTGGGAGAAATCCCAACCGTGTATGTGGGCGATGGCCTCCTCATGGCGCCACCCGGCGATAAGGTCGTTTGTCATTTGGAATACATCTCCCTGTATTGGGCGTCATAGTTGCGGCCGAGGTTTTTGCAGTGCTTTTCTATGTAGGCTTCGGAAATTTCTTCCGCGGTTATGCCGAAGCGGAGAAGCGTGTCGGTGAAGTACATGAGTACGTCGCTCATTTCCTCCACGAAATGAGCGCGAACCTCGGGTTCGTCAGCTATTGCGCGCTCGCCCTTTTTCTTTATTATGGCGATGCATTCGCCCACTTCCTCTATCATGTAGAGTACAAAATTCTTGGCGTATTCCGGTTCCATGGGAGACCAGCTGTCTTTGTGCTTTTCCCAAAGGGTCATCTGCATTTTCATCATGTCGGATATTCTTATATCGCTCATGTCTGTACCTCGTTTCTGTATAGATTCGCATTGCATTCCTGCTATGCCTTCCCCTCTTTGGGGGGAGGTGGGCGAGCTTGCGAGGTCGGATGAGGGGTATGCCGTAAGGCATAAATGGGTGGTCCTGTTTTGGAATCTTATCCGCTGCGCAGATTCCCCTCATCAGTCGCTGCGCGACAGCTTCTCCCCAAAGGGGGGAAGCCTTGTGTATATTTATATTTTATCACAGGGGCTATAATATCGCAAATTCTTTACAAATTTAATTTGATAATGTATAATTATAGAAAAACACACAAGTAACCACCGGTTACCAAAGGAGAGCAGGCATGGAAAACAATGAAAAACGGAAAATAGTTGACCCCGAGGGCTTCTGCAAGCATTTCGACCGCTGCGATACCTCACTTATCGAGGAGCCGGAGACCTGCGATGTGTGCAACTACTACTGCGATAAGGACAGCAGCTGCCGCTGCGACAAGGAATGAGCGTGAAAACGTCCTTGTCCCGCTGAAGGCGCAGATGTCTATCTTCCGTTGACAAAGCTGTGATGATTAATATACGGAAAAATCTGCCGGATAAGTATTGTTATTTTTTGGCGATGGGAATAATATGTAGGCAGGAATGCCTTGAAATTCGAGGAGGGATAACGCATTGAATATAAGCTGGAAAACCTGTTTTCGCGTGGGAGTAAGCGTGCTGATCATTTTCCTGTGCGTAAAATACAGCGGTGCTGCCGTCGAAGGAGTCAAAACCCTGCTGGGTGCGGTGCTGCCCGTTGTCGCAGCGATGATAGTGGCGTATATAATCAACCTGCCCATGAGCTTCTATGAGCGGCATTATTTCCCCAGGCAGCAGCATAAAAAATGGGTGCAGCGCAGCCGCCGCCCCGTTTGCATAGTGGGAGCAATACTGACCATCTGCGCTATAGTCGCGCTGGTAGTAGTGCTGGTCCTGCCGGAGCTGATGGACTGCCTGAAGTTTATCATTTCGGAGATACCGCCCTTTATCGACCGCGTGCTTGACAGCGAGGTAGCCCGAGCCATCATGCCCGGCGGCATGGAGGCTGAGGTGGACAAGATAAACTGGACGAGCCTTGTGGACTCGGTGATGAACGTGATAAAGTCCGGTATCGGCAGCGCGTTTACTACGGTGATAGACCTTGTGGGCTCCGTGTTCTCGGGTGTGTTCAATGCCCTTATATGCACTATCCTTGCGGTGTATTTCCTTGTAGGTAAGGAACGGCTTATAAGACATGTGCGCCGCATAATGCACAGCTATATCCGTCCTAAGTGGCTCAAGCGGATCGAGTATGTGCTTTCTCTGCTCAACGAGAGCTACCGCAAATATATCGTCGGTCAGTGCACCGAGGCGGTCATTCTTGGCGTACTGTGTATGCTGGGCATGCTCATCTTCCGATTCCCCTACGCGGGCATGATCGGCGCGCTGGTGGCCTTTATGGCGCTTATCCCCGTGGCGGGTGCATTCATTGCCGCCGGCGTGGGCGCGCTGATGATACTTACCGTATCTCCCTTGAAGGCTCTGCTTTTCGTGGTTTTCTTCGTTATCCTGCAGCAGTTTGAGGGCAACCTTATCTACCCCAGGGTGGTTGGCAAGTCCGTTGGCATTTCCGCATGGCTGGTGCTGGCTGCGGTTACCGTAGGCGGTGCGCTGATGGGCGTCGTTGGAATGTTGATTTCCGTGCCGATCGCTGCGGTGCTGTACCGCCTTATCAAAGAGGATATAGAAAGACGAGAAAAGAAGATAGAATGAAGTGACGCCCCGACCATAACGGTCGGGGCGTTGGTGGTTTATTTGAACATATCCTTCTTGGAGAAGAAGAGGGCTATCAGTACGCTTATGAGTATGGAAATGGCGATAATGATAACGAAGGCATGGGGGTGCTGAGAGAAGGGCATGCTGCCGTTATATACGTTCATGCCGTAGGCGCTGAAAATCATGGTGGGAATGGACATAACGATGGTGACAATAGCCAGCACCTTCATAACGGTGTTCTGATTATTGGAGATAACCGAGGAGAATGCGTCGCGGGTCTCGCTGAGGATACCGCTGTAAATGGTAGCCATCTCGATAGCCTGCTTGTTTTCAACGATTACGTCCTCCAGCAGCTCGGCGTCCTCGGGATACTTCTTTATAAGCTCGGTGCGCAGCAGCTTTTCAAGCACAACTTCGTTGGAGCGCAGAGCGGTGGTGAAGTAAACCAAGCTCTTTTCCAGCTTCAGCAGCTCGATAAGCTCTCGGTTCTGAGTGGAGCGGTGCAGCTGGTCCTCAACCTCGTCGGTCTTGCGCTCGATAATGCGCAGATACTGCAGATAGAGAGTTGCGGTGCGGTAGAGCAACTGCAGAATGAAGCGGGATTTCATGTAGGTGTGGAAATCCTTTACCTTACCCTGCTCAAAGGAGCGGATAATGGGGGAGTTTTCGCTGCAGACGGTGATGATGCAATTCCCGGAGATGATAATGGACATGGGAATAGTGGTGTAAAGGTCGATGTCGGTGCGCTCTTCCACGGTGGGGATATTGGCAAGAACCATGGTGTAACCCTCGTCGGCGTCTATACGGGAGCGCTCGTCAAGGTCGAGGGCGGCCTTGAGAATATCCATCTCAAGGGAACGGTACTCCGAAACGGAGCGCAGTTCTTCCTCTGTGGGAGCAACAAGGGATATCCAGCAGCCCGGAGCGGGTTCGTTTATCTGATGAGTTCCGTCCGGGGCAGTGAGAAAATATTTTATCATAGCCTATTCCTTTCCGGCAAAGCACTCGCCGGAACGACGCGAGCTATGCCACAGTAATGTTGCCCGGACAGGGGTCGGGTTCCATAGTGTTTTTCCTCCTTGCTTTAATAATTGATAATTGATAATTGATAATTGAGATGTGGCGCAGTAAATTGCTGCGGTGTAATATAAAATGTTTGGTTAAGCTTCTCCTCAAGGAGAAGGTTAACCCTGTATTTTTAGATTTATCGTATAATCGTTATTGCCTATCTTGTCGTTATCCCGGGGATTCCCACGCTGCGCTCGGAATGACAAATCTTTAGGTTTTATTCCTGTTCGTTATTGCGGTCAGATCTTAAAGCTAATGTCATTGCGAGGCCGTAGGCCGTGGCAATCTCCGGCCTTAAAGCTCTCTGCGAGCCGTATTTTTGATGAGACTGATTACAGCACATTGCCATAATTGCCAATTATCAATTATACATTATCCATTAATTATAGTATGCCTGTTGCGCGAAACTGTCAAGCCAAAAAAACTGCAAAAACCTGCACAAATTTCATCGTGAAATATATTCTAGTTGCCCTCGGCGGGGAAAAATGCTAAACTTGAGAAAGAGGTGCACGCAATGAAACTGAGAAGCAACTACCATACCCATACAAGCCGCTGCAAGCACGCCAAAGGCAGCGACCGGGATTATATAGAGGCCGCCATCGCGGCGGGCATAAGAACGCTTGGTATTTCCGACCATGTGCCGCTGCCGTATCACAACGGCTACGTGTCCAATCTGCGCATGGCGGTGGAGGACATCGGCGAGTATTTCCACACCTTTTCCGCTCTGCGGGAGGAGTACCGGGGCAGGATAGAGCTGCTTATCGGCTTCGAGGTGGAGTATTTTCCCAAAATGTTCGGGGAGATGCTGAGTATACTGGACGATTATCCCTGCGACTATCTGCTGCTGGGGCAGCATGAGATAGACGACGAGCAGGGAGAGGACTATATCGGCAAGGCATTCAGCGACAAAAAGACCCTCGAGCGCCACACGGATATGACCATAGAAGCCATCGAAACGGGCGAGTTTCTGTATCTTGCCCACCCGGATATAGCAAACTTCGTGGGCGACGAGGATTTCTATCTGCAGCAGGCAAGACGTATCTGCCGCGCCGCCAAGGAGGCGGAAATGCCCCTTGAGGTGAATATCCTCGGCATGCGCGACCTGCGCTGGTATCCCCGAGGGCTGTTCTACGAGGCCGCGGCAGAGGAGGGGAATACCCTCATCTTTGGCGTCGATGCCCATGCGCCGGAGCAGTTTACCGATGAAAAAGCGCTGGAGGCGGAGCGGGACTGCATAGAGTTCGCCGAAAGCTTCGAGCTTGAAATACTGGATAAAATATTGTGAATGGAGGAAGAATAATGAGCTGCCTTAAATATCCCCATCTTTTTGAGCCTATAACTCTTGGCAACACCACATTCAGAAACAGAATTTTCGCCTCGCCTCAGGACTACCTGAACCTGAGCGCAGAGAATTTCCTTACCCGCGACGCTATTGCTTTTTATGAGCTGAAGGCACTGGGCGGCTTTGCCTCCGTATGTCTTGGCGACCTTATGGTGGACAGCAAGTACGGTATGGGTCACCGATTCCAGCTGCGGGGTGACGATGTGCGTGCCCGCGCCAGCATGACTTCCGCCGCTTTGGCACTGAACCGTCACGGCGCGGTGGCCTCCGTTGAGCTTAACCACGCCGGTAAGTTCTCGCACCTTATGGCCGAGCGGGAGGGTTTCACCTACGGCCCCATCGACGAAATGACGGGCGGCATTGAAGTCCACGCAATGACCGAGGAGGTCATCGAGAATATCATCGCTTCCTACGCTGCCGTGGCAGCTTTCGCAAAGCAGAGCGGCTTCGGCATGATAAATATTCACGCCGGACACGGCTGGCTGCTGGGTCAGTTCATGACTCCCGGCAACACCCGCAAGGACAAGTGGGGCGGCAGCCTTGAAAACCGTATGCGCTTCCCGCTGGCCGTTGTTGAGGCTGTGCGCAAGGCTGTGGGTCCCAAGTATCCCATCGAGCTGAGAATGAGCGGCGCGGAGATGATACCCGGAGGCTACGACGCCGACGAGGGTGTGGAAATGGCCAAGTTCTTCGACGGCAAGGTGGACATGATAAATGTGTCCATGGGTCACCATGAGGACGACGCGGCTTCCATGTTCACCCACCCCAATATGTTCATGGACGACGGCTGCAACGTAAAGTACGCCGCCGCTATCAAGAAGGCTGTCAGCGTTCCCGTTGAGTGCGTGGGCGGCATCACTGACCCTGAACAGATGGAGGAGATAATCGCCTCCGGTCAGGCCGACGTTATCCAGCTTGGCCGTCAGAGCCTTGCCGACCCCTATCTGCCCATCAAGGCACGCACCGGCAACGAGGACGATATCAACCACTGCATGCGCTGCTATAACTGCTTCCATAACAGCACCATCAGCGGCATTTTCTACTGCGCCACCAATCCCGAGATAGGCCACGAATACGAGAGCCTCTTCGATACTCCGCCCCGCAAGCAGAAGAAGGTGCTTATCGCCGGCGGCGGCATCGGCGGCATGCAGGCTGCCATCACTGCGGCTCAGCGAGGCCATGAGGTTATTCTCTGCGAGAAAAAGGATGAGCTGGGCGGCGCCCTGCTCTGCGAGAAGGACGTACCCTTCAAAAAGAAGCTGGACGAATATATCCAGCTCCAGAAGCGTCGAGTAGACAAGGAGAATATCGACCTGCGGCTGAACACCCCCGTTACCCCCGAACTGGCGGAGGAGATAAAGCCCGACGTCATCATCGCCGCCATGGGCTCCCGTCCCGTGAAGCCCCCTGTCCCCGGCATTGACGGAGAGAACGTAATGGGCGCGGAATTTGCCTATATGAACACCGATAAGGTTGGTCAGCGCGCCGTTATCATGGGCGGCGGTCTTGTGGGCGTGGAGCTGGGTATCCACCTTGCAAAGCTGGGGCGCGAGGTCACCGTTGTTGAAATGACCGGCGGCATCGCAGGCGGCGAGGCTCCCTCCGATGTGGGCGAGTCTGCAGGCGCGAGAATCAATTCGCTGAATATTTTCCACGGCGACAACATCGTTCACACAATCGCGCTGAATATGCAGATAGACGCGCTGGATAATCTCAGCGTCCTTCTCAACACCAAGGCTGTAGAGATAAACGGCGAGGGCATGATAGTGGAAAGCGCCGGCGAAAGAAAGCTCATTGCCGCAGACACCGTCATCTATGCCGCAGGCCAGCGTCCCCTTAAGGAGGACGCGCTGGCTCTCAACGCCTGCGCCCCCGAGTTCTACGCCATCGGCGACTGCATGGTTCCCAAGAACATCTTCGCCGCCACTCAGGCAGCGTACCAGATCGCCCGCGACATCGGCAGAATTTGAGATGTAATTGATAATTGATAATGTCCCTTGTCTGTTTTGCAGACAGGGGACATTTTTGGCGGTTGCTTATTTTTACTTTGTAGGGCGGGATGCGCACATCCCGCCCTACCGCGAAGCGGGAGCGTTTGCGTTATTCGTTATTGCGGTGGTAATCCTTGCACTACGGAGCGTCGCCCTCGACGCTCAGCGGCAGTGAGGATTGCAGAAGTAAAGCCATAGCATGGCAAATCCTGGAACTGCGTCATTCAGAGGGCAAAGCCTGAAGAATCCCGCGGATAGATGCAGGCAGCAATCTTATCTGCGAACCATACACCGGGGGGATTCCTCGCAGTGCTCGGAATGACCTGCTGTTTTTAAAGCCTTAACATCTCGAAAAGCAAAAAATGCCGCTGCATTCCCGCAGCGGCATTTGAAATATTTACTTCTTTGCGTCCAGCGGGATGTCGCCGAGGTTGACGCAGTCCTTGGAGCGGAGCTTGTCGAAGCGCTTGGGCTCAAAGCCATTGCCCTCGATGACGAGGTCGAACAGGCCTACGGGCAGGTCGTTGAACCAGAAGTCGCCGAACTCGTCGGTGACGGTCTGCCACACCTTGCCGCCGCTGATAAGGCGGCACTTTGCGCCGATGACGACTTCCTTTTCGATGGGGTCGTATACGGTGCCGGCGATGAACTTGCCGGGAATGTTGCGGTAATAAACGCGGGGAGCGGAGCCTGTTTCGGGCTTGCGAACCTCGGCGCCCTCGATGTAGTCCATCAGCTCTTCCTCTTCACCGAAGATGAGAGCGTCGGTGGGGCAGGCTTCAACGCAGCGGGGCTGAGTGGAGCCGTGGTCAAGGAGGTGGGCGCAGCCGGTGCACTTCTGTGCTACGTTAAGCTCGGCGTTGTAGTAAATCGCGCCGTAGGGGCAGGCGGTAACGCAGGTCTTGCAGCCGCTGCACTTATCGGGCTGGATAAGCACCAGTCCGTCCTCACGGCGGGTGATGGCCTTTTCAGGGCAGGCCTCCATACAGGCCGCGTTGCGGCAGTGGTTGCAGAAGTTGGCGATATAGTGAATGCGTATCTTGGGAATGGTGCCCTGAGGGTGATCCTCAACCTTGCACCAGAACTGACCGGTCATGGGCTGAGCCTTGGCATAGGGAGTCCAATCATTGCCTGCGTGCTCGTCCTTGCAGGCAAGCTGACAGTTGAAGCAGCCGGAGCAGCGCGCTACGTCTACGATTATTGCTTTACCCATCTTACCTTACCTCCTTAACAGGGAACTTGCCGATATACATGGTTCTGTCCTCAGCGTCCATTTCGGCGGGGCGGGCGGCCTTTTCTTCCTCGGTTCTTGCGTCGCCGATGAGCCAGCCCTCAAGGCATACGCCTGCATCGGGGTCGACCTTGCGGGCGAAGGCCTCGGGATAATCACGCATCCAGCCCTCCATCTCCTCGCGGGTGACCTTCTCAACCTCAACAAGGAAGCCGGAAACGGCCATGCCGGTGGAGTTGGTGCTGGTCATGGAGGTGGGGGTGATGGAGTTGATGCAGCCGCCGCGATCCAGCCAGCCGGGGATAATGGGGTCAAGGCGGGAGCCGTGGTCAACGTAAACGGTGTGGTCAATAAGGCGCTCGGTAACGTAGGCGGCGCAGAGAACGATGCCGCGCTCGTTGTAGATCTTAACGATGTCGTGGTGCTTGATGCCGCGCTTTTCGGCCTCGCGGGGATTGATCCACATGGGCTCGTACTGGTAGCCGTCCCATGCGCGGATCTTCATGGTCTCGACCTCGCGGTTCCATATAATGTCGTCGCACTGGGCGTGCATTCTCCAGCGTCCGTGGTTGGACATGAGCAGCAGGGGATACTTCTCCGTGCGCTCGCTGGAAAGACGCTCGTCGTGGGCGGGGCCTTTCTCGATCCAGTGGGGAACGGGAGGACGCTCAACGTCGTCGGGCATGTACTTTTCAATGTCGGTGGAGGAGTACTCCAGCAGACCCGTGGGAGTGGTGAGGGGATTGTTCTTGGGGTCCTTATAGAAGTTGTAAAGACCGGCGGGGACTTCCTGAGCGTCCTTCTTGCAGGGCACTACGAAAATCTTCTTTTCCTTGAACTCTTCCCAGCTCATATAGTCCTCGCAGCCGGAGGCGGCGTAGAAGAAGCGGACTCTGTCCTCTTCGGTAAGACCGTTGCCGGTGTAGGCACGCACGTACTCGGGGCCCAGCTTCTCGGCGACCTTTACGCATACGTCGAAGTCGGAAAGGCTCTCGCCTATAGGGGGGCAGCAGGGGCGCTCGAGATATACGCTCTGGAATACGCCGGAGGAAAGGTCGTTGGCGATGTCGTTCATCTCGTGCTTGGTGGCTACGGGGAGAATGAGGTCTGCGAAATAGCAGTCGTTCTCCAGCCAGGGGTGCTGGGCAACGATGGTCTCGATGGACTCGTCGCGGTAAGCCTCGGCGAACAGATTGCCGTTGTTCCAGCAGGTGACGTTGCAGGGTGCGTCCGTCCAAAGCATGTGAACGCGGCTGAGGCCGGGGCGGGGGTATACGTTCTTGTCGAACTGATAGATGTTGGTGGGCTGACGGTAATTGTTCTCGTCGGGCTGCTGGCTGGAGGAGAAGCAGTGCATACCGTACCACTCGGCGTGGCCGTCAACGATGGCCTTCTGCACAAGGCAGCGGGGAATGAACTGCTTGGGAGCGGGCAGCTTCTTGAAAAGCTCTATCAGCTCGGGAGCGCGGCGCTTCTGATCCTCGGTAAGGCTGTAGCGCTCCATGTTTATAGTGTCGGGCAGGTCGCCGTCAACGGCGCGCAGGCAGTCGCATATCTGCGGTACCTTGGGTGTAAATTCGCCCTGATAGGGAACGGGGTAGTCCTTTGCCCACATGTTCCACTCTATCATCTTGCCCTGATGAACGCCGGGCTTGCCGAGACCGCGCATACCAAGGAGCATTACCTCAAGGCGGGCAGGCTCGGTGGCGTAGGGGCCGCGGATAAAGCAGCCGCCGTTGCCGTGGAGAATGGAAACGGTCTTTTTCGCCCAGTCACGGGCAAGGGCCTTGATTGTCCATTCCTTTACGCCGCACTTCTCGCTTGCCCATTCGGGAGTCTTGGGAATGCCGTCCTCCTTGCCGAGAACGTAGTCCACGAACTTGTCGAAGCCGTAGGCGTGGGTGGCGATGTATTCCTTGTCGTAAAGATCCTCGGTTATCCAGATGTATGCGATAGCCAGCTGGAGAGCGGCATCGGTATTGGGCAGAATGGGTATCCACTTATCCGCGTGGACGGCAGCGCCGTAGTTCAGGTCGGGGCAGACGTAAATGCTCTTGATGCCAAGCTCTGTGAACCAGTAGCAAAGGCGGGAGGGCATGTGGGAAACAACGCCAAGGGGAGTGGTTTCCGGGTCGCAGCCCCAAAAGAGCAGACTGTCACTGTTCTTGGCGATGTCGGGGTAGAGGTTGGCGGTGGGAGCCATCTCGCCAACAGGCTCGCAGCCCCAAACGTGCTTTGCGCCCCAGTACCAGCCTTCCCAGGAGTCCATGTTTCTCATCTGCAGGGTGTAGCCGCCCATGAGCGCCAGCAGGCGGTTGGGACAGCCGTGGCTGGGAGCGACGCGCTTACCCTCGCCGTGCATATCGCTCTGACAGAGAACAGCCTCGGGGCCGTAGGTCTCCTTCATGCGAACCAGCTCGTCGGCACAGATCTGGGCAGCCTCGTCCCAGGAAATGCGCACATATCCGCTCTTGCCGCGGTTCTGAGGATTGCGCTCACCCTTGGGATCCCAGTCCACGCGCTTCATGGGATAGCGCACGCGGTTGGGGGAGTAGACGCGGGACTTATAGCCGAGGCCCATGGGAGTGATAGTAACTCTGCTGGGAGGCACAAAAGTCTGACCTCTGGCTTCCATGGTCCAGGGGTTGCAGTGCTTGTCCGTGTACTCCTTGTCGTAGTGGTAGGGGCGGATACGGGTTATCTTGCCGTCGTTGGAGTCAACGAGGCAGGGACCGCCGCTCTCGGGTCCCATCAGAGAAAAAGGTATTATATTCTGTTCATCGGGAGTAAATTTTTTAGAGTTATCCATATAGACACCTCTGCATTTATTTTGTAATTGAGAATTGAGAATTGAGAATTAGTTTCCGTTGTTTTTCGCGTTGGCAATGGTTGAAAATTGGCGGTAACCTCAACTGCGGAGATGCTTCAGCTGCGTCATAACATGACAAACTCGGAGGCTTTACGCTGTAAACAAAAATAATAAAATCTAAAAATCAAATTGCAACCCAATAATTCTCAATTCTCAATTTTCAATTATTCAAATATAGTATAGCCCTAACTTTGGCAAAAGTAAAACTCTTTTTGAAATCACGGTGACAACCAATGAGTTGTAGAAAACGTAAACCGGCAAAATAACTAAAAAGCGAACTGTATTTTGGTAAAAGTTTGAATTGACATGGGAAATTAATGTTCTTGACATTGGAACAATACCAAGGTTTAAAATAGCAGTGTATGGGCGAAGTGTGCCCATTCGAAGAAAGAAAAAATAAGAAAAAGCAAGTAACGCCTGGGCGCGATGCGGATGCTGCCGGCAACGCGACCAGACGTTACCCGAAAAAGGAGAAGATGAAAATGCGCAATGCAGTAATCGTTGAAGCCTGTCGTACTGCGGTTGGCTCCATGGGCGGCGGTCTCAAGCCCATGAGCGCCTATGACCTCGCATGCACCGTGCTTCAGGGAATTCTTGACAGAAGCCAGATCGATCCTAAGGAAATAGAAGAAGTTATCATGGGTCAGTGCCGTCAGACCTCTGACGAGCCCAATATCGCCCGTATGGCCGCCCTCAAGGTCGGCATTCCCGAATCCGCCTCCGCTTACACTGTTATGCGCCAGTGCGCTTCCGGTATGACCGCTGTTCAGAACGCCGCTATGAGCGTTATGTGCGGCAACAACGATGTTGTTCTCGCCGGCGGTACTGAGTCCATGTCCAACGCCGTATTCTATGTCCGCAACGCGCGTTGGGGCGTAGGCACCGGCAATACCGAGTTCGTTGACGCTCTCACCGAGGGTCAGTTCCGCAGCCAGCCCCAGGAAATGTACGGTAAGTACAACATGGGCGCTACCGCTGAGAACGTGGCCGAGGCTATGGGCATCACCCGCGAGGAGCAGGACGCTTTCTCTCTGGAGTCTCAGCGCAAGGCTATCGCAGCTATTGATTCCGGCCGCTTCAAGGACGAGATCGTTCCCGTTATGGTTCCCCAGGGCAGAAAGAAGCCCCCTGTTGCCTTCGAGGTTGACGAGTTCCCCCGCCGTGACACCAACGAAGAGAAGATGGCTAAGCTGAAGCCCTGCTTCAACATTCGCCACGACGAAGAGGGCAGACTGTTCAACGACAGCGCTCTCACCGGTACCGTTACCGCAGCAAGCTCCTCCGGCAGAAACGACGGCGCTTCCGCAATGCTCATCATGAGCGAAGAGAAGGCTCAGGAGCTGGGTCTTAAGCCCCTGGCTAAGATCATCGGTATGGGCACCGCAGGCTGCGATCCCAAGAGCATGGGTCTCGGCCCCGTATATGCTGTTCCCAAGGCTCTCAAGAGCGCCGGCCTCACCATTGACGATATCGGCCTCATCGAGCTCAACGAGGCATTTGCCGCTCAGTCCCTCGGCTGTATCAAGCAGCTTGGTTGGGAGGACAAGATGGACATCATCAACGTCAACGGCGGCGCTATCGCTCTGGGTCACCCCGTTGGTTCCTCCGGCTGCCGTATCCTCGTAACCCTTCTCCACGAGATGAAGAAGCGCGGCGTTAAGTACGGTCTCGGCACCCTCTGCATCGCAGGCGGCATGGGCCAGGCAACTGTTCTGGAACTCTGCGAGTAATATTGGCAGTCCCTTAATAAACCGGACGGCGGTATCCGGGCGGATAATTTTTCGCCAAAGTGTCCCGGAAATGCTCGGCAATACACAAAGTATTCCCTGCGCTTTTCAGACCATTTGTCATAAAAATTCTCTCGCCCGTCTTTACCTTGCCGGTTCATTAAGCGACCGCTTTGGCAGTCCCTTACTTAGTTAGCAAAAAAATTAATATATTAACCGAGCTTCGTTCAGCCTCTAAGCTTTTGAGAAGCGAACAGGGAAGAGGATAATTCTCAATTCTCAATTCCCGCAAGGGGCGACGAAGAAAAACTGAATGAAAGAGGTAATTAAAATGATGAATCTGTTCGATCTCACCGGCAAGAATGCCATT
>CAYYLZ010000030.1:0-22896 GCA_964472725.1 uncultured Oscillospiraceae bacterium | reverse complement strand
AGGGGGAAGGCTTGCCTTGTTGCAACTGCTGACTATAGTTTTTTGACAGTCTCAGGACATTCCTCGGAATGTCCTTTTTTGTTTGCAAAAAATCTTTTGACGTTAGTGCAGATCAGCGCATAACTCCGGAGATTCCCACGCTTCGCTCGGAATGACAAGACTTTAGATTTGATCGTTGTAATTTACAGTTACAAAACCCAAAGTTTGTCATTGCGAGGAGCGTAGCAACGTGGCAATCTCCGACGTAACGATTATAACCGTGCCTACCATAATACGAAGCAAAAAAATACTCCATGTCCGAGGACATGGAGTATTTTTCATGGAGAAGAAGCTTAGTGGTGGCAGCCGTGGTCGCCGCAGTCATGGCTTCCACAATCGTGGTCGCCGAAGTCGTGACCTTCACCGTGATGGCTGCATACGGTGTCGGGATTATAGATGAGGGTGCCGCCAAGAAGAGCGGTTACGCACAGGTCAGCGCTGCCGCTGGCGCCGGGGAACAGGCGGATATTGGCCTGAGCGAGGGCGTTGCGTGCGCCGCCGCCGATGCCGCCGCAGATAAGAACGTCAACATTGAGGCTCTTAAGGAAGTCGGCAAGAGCGCCGTGACCGCTGCCGATAGCACTTACGACCTTGGAGGAAACAACAGCGTTGTCCTCAATGGTGAAAAGCTTGAACTGCTCGCAGTGGCCGAAATGTTGGAAAATTTCGCCGTTGGCGTAGGTGGTAGCAATTATCATTTTCTATGCCTCCATAAGTAGTTTTGATACTATAAGCATATACCCTTTAATGACATATGTCAATAAAAACGGGAGCGGAAACCTTCGGCGAATTATACGAAAAAACCGCCGTATCATATGCTTTTTTCAAGCATTACAAGGTCTACTCCGTCTATGCCGTTGAAGGTGCAGGGAACTATACCCGCTTCGCGGTAGCCGAGCTTGGCGTACATGGCGCGGGCATTGGTGTTGATGGCGTTGGTGTCTATGCGCAGGCAGGTGCAGCCATGCTCACGCGCGTAATCCTCATAGAACTGCAGAAACTCACGTGCGTAGCCTCTGCCGCCGAAGTCGGGGTCAACGCAGAACGTGTGCAGAACCATTACCTTGTCGTCGGGGGACTTGTCCCGCCAGTCGCAAAGGGCATACTCCGGCTGCTGCTCCTGATTGATGCGGCCGGTGGCAACTATGTAGCCGTCCTTTTCCATTACGAACAGGTGTCCCTTTTCGAGGGAGTCCATGGCGTCACGGCCGGTTGGGTAAACGCCCACCTTCCAGCCGGTCATGGGGCGCTGCGCCTCCATGGCGGCTATGGCCTGATATATACCGGCTACGTCGGGAATATCGCCGGCAGTAGCCTTTCTTATCACAGTATGATCAGCTCCTTGGGAGACTTGGTGATGTTGACGCAGTCGTTCTCGCGCAGATAGATAACGTCCTCGATACGGACACCGAAACGACCGGGCAGATAGATGCCGGGCTCTGCGGAGATAACGGCACCGACGGGCATGGGCTCCTTGTTTGCAGCGTTGGCGTTGGGGGCCTCGTGAACGTCCATGCCGAGGCTGTGGCCGAAGCCGTGGGTGAAATACTCGCCGTAGCCTGCGTCGGCAATGACCTTGGCGGCGGCGTTATGGATATCGCAGCCGGGTACGCCTGCCTTGGCGGCGGCGATACCTGCAAGCTGAGCTTCAAGAACGGTGTTGTAAACCTTCTTCATTTCGTCGGTGGCGTGGCCAACGGCAACGGTACGGGTCATGTCGGAAACATAGCCGTCCAGAACTGCGCCGAAGTCCATGGTGATGAAGTCGCCGTCCTTGACCTGAGTATCGCCGGGAACGCCGTGGGGCATGCTGCTGTTGACGCCGGTGACAACGATGGGATCGAAGGAGTTGCCGTAAGCGCCAAGGCGGCGCATTCTGCTGGTCAGCTCGGAAGCGATCTCGCGCTCGGTGATGCCGGGCTTGATAAGGGGCAGAACCTCCTCGAGAGCCTTCTCGGCGATGCGCTGAGTGGCTATCATCTTCTCCAGCTCGGCCTCGGTTTTGCTCTGACGCAGCTGAATGAGAAGAGCCTGAGCGGGAACGAGAGTTGCGTTGAGAGCCTTCTCGAAGCGCATGAACTGAGCGTAGGTCATGGTCTCTTCTTCAATACCGATGGTCTTTACTCCGTGGTCGGAGATGACGCGGTTTATCTTCATTTCATAGGTGTCCTTGTCGGTGACAAGCTCAACGCCTGCGTCGGTGATCTTGTTGGTGGCAGCCTCGATATAGCGTCCGTCAACGAAGAAATAAGCGTCGGTCTTGGTGACCATCAGAGCGCCGGCGGAGGAGGGGAAACCGCTTGCGTAGCGGCGGGTGCTCATGCCGGTTACCAGCATTGCGTCCAGATTGTGCTGACTGAGAGCGCCTTTGATTCTTTCAATGTTACTCATAATAAATCCTCCATTTCGCCGCGGTTAGCGGCACAAATATCAAAATTTCTCTTTTCTGCGGCATATACGGAAGGGAACCTCCACGCCGTAACGAAGAATATAAAAAAGATTTTTCAGTTCAATAGGTTCCACCACTATGGAGCAGAGTCCGGCGAGGTTTGCGCCAAGCACGTCGGTGAAAAGCTGATCGCCTGCCAAAGCGGACTCCTTTGCGGTTTTGCCCGTCTGCGCCAGCGCCTTGTTAATGCCCTCGGTGCGGGGCTTGCGGGCGGCGTTTACGTAGGGAACACCCCACAGCGAGGCGAAATTTTTCGCTCTGTCGGTGTGGGTATTGGAAACGATAAAGAGAGTGACCCCGGCTTCGTTCATGCGCTCCTTCCAGCGGAATATCTCCTGAGAGGGCTCGCTGCCGGAATAGGGGGCGAGAGTGTTGTCCAAATCCAGCATAAGCAGCGATATGCCTCGGGCGAGCAGAAACTCCGGCGTCAGCTGAAGCACGCTGTTGATGCGAATGCGGGGAATGATAGAAAATCCCATATCATAACTCCGTAAAAAGTCAGTATTATATAATAAAGTATTATAACACCAAGAGAGAGGAAAGGCAATGTCAGAATTGATTCTCCTTTGCCGTCCGGAGGAAATGGACGAGGCCCGTGGTTTTGGTTACCGAACAGCCTGCGCGGCGTGGCAGGTGGGCGATGACGGCAGATTGTGGCGCAGCCCGCTGCCGAAGCTGCCGAGTGGCAGCCTTATGGCGGTGTTCGGCGGGGAAAGCACCGCGCGGCTGCAAAACGATATAAACACGGAATGCACCCGCCTTGGCATGGACGAGGTGGTGTGGCTGGCATCGGGGAAAGCGCCTGCGGAAAAAGGGTACAGGCTGTATCAGCCCCATTCAAGCGCCATATCCGGCGGCAGTTTGGCGCAGTATTTGAAAGGCTCGGCGGAGGTATTCATAGAGCCGCTGCGGCATTATTTCACCCTGCCCGACCCAAGCGGGAACGGAACGCCCATAAGCGAAACGCAGCTGGACAACTTCCGCGCCGCCGCCCGGTGCCGTGGCTTTTCGGAAGCGCTTGGCTGCAAATATCTGCTGTGGGAGGGCGGATGCGTGCTATACGATGACACAGAGAGCATTGCGCGCAAAATTAAGCTGCTCGGCGCTTTGGGCGTGAAGCGGATGATCCTGCCGTTCAGCTCCCGGCGGGTCAGAGCGTTTTTGCGCTCACGTCCCTGAGTCTCATGGAAACACCGTTCTGCGCGGCCATGTTTTCCAGTTTTGCCATTGCCTTGCCGCTGTTCTGATTGATGTACTTAACCAGCAGCTCGTCCTTTTGGTGCTGGGGCATTTTGTTCAGCAGCTCGTTTATAAGACCCTGCGCCCTTTTGGGGTCGCGCAGCAGCCTGCCCATAAGTCCGTCCTTGGGCAGCTGGTCGGAGAGCATTGGGAGCAGCAGCTCGGCAAGGTCGTTGTAATCAATGTGGTCTACTTTTATGGTAAGCTCTATCATGGCGAAGCCTCCTTTGACCGGATTTTATCACAAATGTCAGCAAAACAAAAGTATATTGAACTTTCTGCGGCAAAATGATAAAATTTTGCCAAGAGGTGAAAAGCCATGCATGAGTATACGCTTATACGCTCAGCCCGCAAAACTATTTCCATGGAGGTCAGTAGGGAGGGGGAGATAATCGTCCGCGCCCCGAACAGGGCGGAGCGCAGCGCGGTTGACCGCTTTGTAGCTGCGCATGAAGCATGGCTGGAAAATGCTCTCGCGCGGCAGAGTGAGCGTCGGGAGAAATACCCGGAGCCTACCCTTGAGGAACAAAAGGCGCTTATCGCCCGAGCCAAGGAAACGCTGCCCGCCAAGGTGGAAAAGTACGCGGTGCTTATGGGCGTGACCCCAACGGGCGTGAAAATAACAAGCGCACAGAAGCGCTTCGGAAGCTGCAGTGGGAAGAACAGCCTTTGCTTTTCGTGGCGGCTCATGCGTTATCCCGAGGCTGCCATAGATTACGTGGTCGTCCATGAGCTTGCCCATATTCGGCATAAAAACCACGGAAAGCAGTTTTACGGCTTTGTAGAAAGCGTCTTGCCAGATTACCGGGAGCGGGAAAAGCTGCTGCGATAAATTCTTGACCCGCGCGGGAAAAAGGAATACAATGTGAAAAAACGAAAGGGGTTCCATCATGGCTCGTCCAACCAAGCGCAGACGTATATGTGAGCTGCCGCGAACAAGTGAATTTATCCCCAACGGCGCCGCGGGCGGCGCTGCCGTGGAGCTTACCGTGGACGAGTACGAAACCATTCGTCTTATAGACCGCCTTGGTTACTCTCAGGAGGAATGCGCCCAGCAGATGAACGTAGCACGCACCACCGTTCAGGCCATCTACGACTCTGCCCGCGGTAAGCTTGCGGAAGCCTTGGTGGAGGGCAAGCGCCTTGTCATCGGCGGCGGAGCCTACGATGTATGCCCCAACGCCCGTAACTGCTGCGGCAAGGATTGCGCCCGCCGCAAATGCGGAGGTAAACGCTGCGAAAACGGTGAGCTTTCCTGCCGCCGTGAGCGCTGCGAATGTGGAAAATAAAATCAACCGCCATTGGAACTCCAGTGGCGGTTTCATATTAGCGTCATTCCGAGCCTGCGAGGAATCCCACCTGTTGAGAGGTGTGCAGTAACGATAGCGACAGCAACCATTCGGGAGATACTTCGGCAAAGCCTCAGCATGACATGTATTTTAGATTTTGCGTGTGCTTTTACGCTGTGTTGCACCGGGTAGGGCGGGATGCCCACATCCCGCCGCGGCGGCTTGAAGGCAAGCCGCCCTACCGCGCAAGCGGTAGCATGGTTGCGTGTTAGCGTTTTTGCGGCGTTGGCGTTACGGCGGAGCGCCGAGGGCTCCCTACAGCGCAACAGCAAAAAACTATCCCCCGCAGGGCGAACCATGCGGGGGATAAGTGTTACCATAGAGAAATGCTCCATATCTGATACACGGTATTCACAAGGAAAACCGCGAAGCAGAGGTACTGGCCGAAGCGGGCAAGGCGCAGCGCCCGGAAACGGTACATGATGTACAGCGCGAAGGGCAGCACCGCGTATTTGTATATGCAGAGGAACACCGGGAACCGGAGCATCAGCTGAAAGAACGGATTCATCTCAAAGGCCCCGGGTACGTTGTCGAGAGCGTAGAGCGTGAACCACAGGTCGAAGATGTTCAGCAGATAAGTGGCAAGCAGCAGAATAAGCAGCGGCTTGCTTTGGGCTTTAAGCAGTTCCTTCATGGCTTACTTCTCGCTGCGGGGATTTGCCGCAGAGGGGGAAACATCACAGGAGATTTTTCCGTCCTGAGAATAAATAGTAACCACAATAGCAGATTTTCCGTTGGTTTGCTTTTGAATTTCTTCATAAAGCTTGTTGAACTCGCCCAGATAGTTATTGTAGAACGCAAAGAATTGCTCGTTGTTAGTAACCTTGTTTACATCTTCGCCGGTCTCGCTGACGCTGTTCAGCATTTCATACACTGCCAAACCGTTCTGATAGCAGGGGCTGTTTTCGCTTCCGTCGCCAATGTATTCGTTATACAAGCGGATACACTCGGAACAGGAAACGTATGTTGTGTTGCCGTTTTCATCAGTTACCTGCTGCTTAGTTGCCTCGTACAATTCATTGTATTCGCTATCATAGACACCCTCTGTGGGAGACAAGAATGCCTGCGCTGTTACACACAGGGGTAGATCACCGAGTTTAATGTAATCGCCAATACCAATCAGCGGCTTAGTGTAATCTCTTATTGCAGTGGAATGTATGCTGTGATTATTGGAGTCAAAGTATGCAGCAACACCTTGATTATACATGGCGCGAGCACCGCAATACTGTTCGCGCTTTCCGTCAAAAACAAAAGGACTTTGCATACTGGGACTTCCGGAATCGCCAACAACACCATAGCTGTCTGCACTCATCCAGCTTGCCATAAATTCACTTTGAGAGGATTCCATAGCTCTTTGGGCAAATTCTGTGACAAGCTGTCCCTGGGTTTCGTAATCCTTGGACATAACGTCATAACCTAGCACTTGAGCGTTGCCTCCGGTTATATCCCACATGACGTTCAGCATGTCTTGAAGTCCGCCCCATGTAGTTGACGCATACTGCATAAAGGTAGCGTTGGTCTGATTCGTCCAATCCTTGGATTTCAGCTTGGCACTTGTCTGATAACTTTCACCGAAAGCAGCTGCCAAGGTATTGTGCAGCATGCCGGTGTTGGTGACTTTGTATTCGCCGGTAAATTCTTCAAAGGTGTATGAATCTTCGGTTTTAATTTTTACAAATGTGATATCTGAAATTAAGCACCCGGTTGCTGCTGAGTTGGGCACATCTCTCTTTCCAAACATATGAGAATGACTGCATTTGACTTTGCCATAATATACGGAACCTTGCGGTGCAGAAGAGTGGGTTATACAGAAATCTCCTGATGCTTGTGAGCGTACATCAGCAATATTTGCAGCCCGAATAGATTCATATGCATAATTCAAGTATGCCGCATCATCACTATCGGAAACCAGATATTTGCTACTACCGATTAATATGTTATTATCGTCAATAAACTTTTGCCTGTCAGCATCTGTCGTTGTCTCTGCATCCCACATCACGCACTCCAGCGTTTTTTCGTGGGTCGCAGTGCCGGACTGCATAGGAGTCATACCGTTTTCGGTAATCACAACGAAGCCGACAGGAAACTGCAAGCCCTCGCCGGACATCTGAATCTGTTCCGCCAACGGATGGGCGTAGGAATAAACGCCTGTTTCAACCGCGCGAACAACATTACCTACAAGTACCATATCCGCCTTTTTATTTGCATTCTTTACATATCCCGCATAGCCCGCTGTGCCGATACCTGCCAGTATACCCAGTATGGCGATCACCACAACAAGCTCCACCAAGGTAAAGCCCGAGGTTTTCCCAAATCTTCTTCTCATCATAAGCAATTTTCCTTTCTTTTATTCCCGCATTAGGCAGGCTGCGCCGCCTCTTTGCGTATTCAGATTTCCGTTTCATGCTTACTCCGATTTTTGCGCTCCGCTCAGGCCGCGAAGCCGAATGGGAATAAAGGTACACTTTTTTTCCAACCGCAAAAATCGGATTTTATTCATCAAAAAGGGCTGTTTATACGAAAAATATTATATACCATCGCATATAAAAATTCAATATTTAAGTGAGCATTAAGGTGTACTTTTTCACCTATTTGGGTGAATTTTTTTGTATATAAAAAACGGCAGAACCCGAAACTTGGGTTCTGCCGTTTGCTGTATGATAATTAATCGTCATTCCGAGCTTTGCGAGGAATCCCACTGCTGAGTGGTTTGCAGTGGCGATTGCGGTGAGTCTATCCGGGGATTCTTCGGCACTCCGTGCCTCTGAATGACACGCGGAGCTTGCTGATGTTTCACACCGTCAGTGCCGCAAGCTCTGCGCCGATGTATTCCACCAGCGCGTCGGGGGAGAGGATAACCTGCCGGCCGCGCATACCGGCGCTAACGGCTATCTCATCGAAGAGGGTGGCGGTCTCGTCTATATAGGTGGGGAACCTTTTCTTCATGCCGATGGGGGAGCAGCCGCCGCGTATGTAGCCGGTTACGCCAAGCAGCTCCTTAACGTGGAGCATTTCGATGCTCTTCTCGCCGCAGGCTTTGGCGGCCTTTTTCAGGTCAAGCTCGTCGCAGACGGGAATGCAGAAAACGTATATGCCGCCTTTGCCCGCCCGGGTCACCAAAGTTTTGAATACCTGCTCCCGGGGCATGCCGATGCGGTCCGCGGCGTGGCTGCCGCTGAGGTCGGCCTCGTCGTATTCGTATTCCGCCGTGCGGAAGGGAATGTCCGCCTGCTCCAGAAGGCGCATGACGTTGGTTTTGGTCATCGCTTAGTATTCGTAATCGACCGCGGCGAGGGCTTCGCAGGAGGAGTCAAGATGCTTTACCAGCTCCATGTGCAGGGGGTGTACGTGGAATTCCTGCATGCCTGCGAAATCGTCAAAGGTCAGCTCGATGACGAGGTCGTAGTTGATGGGGCTGGGAACTGCATTGAGATTGGTGGCGCTGGAGCGGAGGGAGGGGATCTTGCCCATAAGGTTGCGGGACATATCGGCGGCGATGGCAAGGTTCTCGGCCTTGCTCTTACCCTCGAATTCTTCCTTGAACTTGAACATAATAACGTGCTTTACCATGGTGTCGTCTCCTTTGTTTTTGGTTTATGCCGGTATTCTACCATATCGGGCGCGGAATATAAAGAGCAAAATGGATTGCGCGGCGAGATGTGATTTCCGGTGTTTGGGCTTAAAAGGAAACGGTTTCCAAGGAATAAAATGTCAGCGCGAAATAATCGCGCAAGGAAAAATTCTTGCGTGTTTGTTTTTTAACATGGCGGGCGTTGCCAATAATTGCGCTGCGACAACATTATGTAAACCGAAAAAACGAATATTTTTTGCGTACTGAATATGGACAACTATGTGGAAAACTCTGTGGAAAATGTGAAAAACTCAGTAAACAGCCGATTTTGATGGGGGAAAAACTCCGCGAAGCATTCACTCTTTTGTGAATATACAGTGAAATTTGAAATTTACATAACCATTATCGCGTAATTTGGAAACCTGCAGGAAATGGCAGATTTGGCTTCATTTTGTTCCAAAAAATCGAACACCGCTTCGAAGACGATTGACCCGCCTCGCCGGCTGTGGTAAAATCCGCTTATGACCAAAAATGTGCCCTGCACGTTTGCATAAAATTTTGACCTTATTTTGACGGAGGATAAAAGCATGAAAATCGGAATAGGCATCGATACCGGTGGAACCTATACGGACGCCGTCGTTTATGATTTTGAGGAAAAGAAGGTTCTTTCCTCCGCAAAGTCCCTCACCACCAAGCGCGACCTGTCCAAGGGTATAATCGGCGCGCTGGACGGCCTTGACCCCGGGCTGCGCGCTCAGGCGGAGGTAATTGCCCTTTCCACCACTCTCGCCACCAATGCCTGCGTGGAGAATAAGGGCGGCCGCGCCAAGCTTATCTTCATCGGTGTGGACGACAGCACCATGGAGCGTGTGGGCAGAAGCTACGGCTTTACCGCCAACGACGGTATTTTCTGCTGCGAGGGCAGCGGCAGCTTTGACGGCAAGATACTGCCCGAAGTGGATTGGGAAGCTCTTATGCGCGATACCGAGGAATGGATAAAGGACGCCGAGGGTCTGGGCATAGTTGAAATGTACGCCATGAATAACGGCGCGGTGGCCGAGCGAGAGGCAAAGGAGCGCTTTTCTCAGCGCTATGATATCCCCATCGTCTGCGGCGGCGAACTGTTCTCCGGCACCAACAGCCTCCAACGCGGTACCGGCACTCTGCTCAATGCCCGCCTTGTTCCGGTAATAACCGAGTTCATAGCCGCCATAAAGAAGGCTATGGCAGAGCGTGAGCTGAACGTGCCCATCGTTATCGTGCGCAGCGACGGCAGCCTGATGAGCGAGGGATTTTCACGCACCAAGCCCGTTGAAACCATTCTCTGCGGCCCCGCCGCCAGCGTTCTCGGCGGCATGAAGCTTTCCGGCAGCAGCGACAGCATGATAATCGATATGGGCGGCACTACCACCGACATATCCCTTGTGAAGAACGGAGAACCCGTCAGAGCAGGGGAGGGCGTAAGCGTAGGTGACTGGAAAACCTTCGTAAAGGGTGTTTTCATTGATACCTTCGGTCTCGGCGGCGACAGCGCTGTTCGTCCCACAAAGAACGGCTTCGAGCTGGATACCCGCCGCGTAGTGCCCATATCCCTGCTGGCAAAGGAGCACCCAAAGGTCAAGGAACAGCTGCGGGAGCTTCTCAAGAATACTTTGTGGCACACACGCCCCATTTACGAATATTATGCATTGGTACGTTCCATCGAGGGCAGAGAGGGATACAACGAGGAAGAAAAAGCATTCTGCCGCGCTCTTGAAGCAGGCCCCATGATGATAAGAGAGGCAGCCGAGGCAGGCGGAACGGACATTTATCATCTCGACAAATTCGAGCGCCTTGAGTCCGAGGGCATAGTCATGCGCTCGGGACTTACCCCCACTGACTTCATGCACATTGCCGGCGATATGAATATCTACGACACTGAGGCCGCTCGGCTGGCCGCAGCCTTCCTTATGAGAAGCCTTGGCTACGATAACGAAAAGGAAGGCGAGATGGAAAAGTTCGCCTACTCCGTTTACGAGGCCGTCAAGCGCAAGCTGTACCGCAACGTGGTGCGCGTGCTGCTGCAGGATAAGTACCCCAAGCTGCGCAGCGAGGGTCTTGACCGGCAGCTTGAAGCCTTGATAGATTCCACATGGACGGAGTTCCGCAAGGAGGGCGAGGGCTATTTCAACATCCTGTTCAGAACCAGAGCCGCCCTTGTGGGCATCGGCGCACCCATACATATTTTCCTGCCCGACGTGGCAAAGGCGCTGGGAACCCGCTGCATTATTCCCGATAATGCAGGCGTGGCCAACGCGGTAGGCGCCGTTGTGGGCAATATAAACGCCGAGGTGCGCGTTGAGGTTCGTCCCAACCATACTCCCGGCGGTATTCAGGGCTTCTTCGTCACTTCCCCCAGCGAGAGCAAGATGATATGGGCTCGTGCCGACGCGGTCAGCGAGGCTATGGAGATTGCGGAATCCCTCGCCCGCGTGGAGGCCAAGAAGCGCGGAATAATCGGCGAGATAACCGTGCGTATCCGAACCGAGGACAGAGTGGGCAGCGCCATGAGAGGCACCGTAGACCTTGGAACGGAGGTTATTGCCACCGCCATCGGCGGCGCAGTGCTGTAAAATGACAATAACTGCAATCGACCCGGTTCGGAAATTTCAAAAATAGCAAATATTTTAATAAAATGCTTGCATTTTTGCAAGAAGGGCAGTATACTGTTGTAGAATTTATTTCGTCAACGAATTTATATAGAGCGCCGTCCTGCTTGGGACAGCGCAGGAGGTCAAAATGAGAGAACTTTCTGTAAGAGCAACTGCCGTTCACGAATCGTCCACTCTCGCCGTGGATAGTCTCGCCAAGAAACTTAAGGCCGACGGTAAGCCTGTCGTAAGCTTCGGCACCGGCGAGCCGGATTTCGATACACCCGAAAACATAAAGGCCGCGGCCATTCAGGCTATTAAGGCCGGTCAGACCAAATACACTCCCGCAGCAGGTCTTATACCTCTGCGTCACGCTATAGCCAAGCGTCTGCAGGCTGATACCGGCGTTGAATACGAGGACGCCCAGATAGTAGTCGCCAGCGGAGCTAAGCACAGCATTTTCATCGCCCTTATGTGCCTGCTCAATCCCGGCGACGAGGTCATCGTGCCCGCACCTTATTGGGTAACCTATACCGAGGCCGTAGCCATGGCAGGCGGCGTGCCCGTAGAAGTCAACTGCAGTGAGGCCAGCGGCTTCAAAATGACTCCCGAGCAGTTTGAGGCAGCTATCACCCCCAAGACCAAGCTGCTCATTCTCAATAACCCCTCTAACCCCACCGGTATGTTCTACAACCGCGAAGAGCTTCAGGCTATTGCCGATATCTGCGTAAAGCACGACCTTTACATCATGTCCGACGAGATATACTACGGTCTGCTTTATGACGGCAAGGAGTTCACCAGCGTCGCCGCCCTCGGCGAGGACATCAAGGAGCGCACCATCATCGTAAACGGCGTTTCCAAAAGCTACGCAATGACCGGCTGGCGTATCGGCTACACCGCTTCCAATAAGCAGCTGGCAAAGATAATGGCAAATTTCCTCAGCCACTCCACCTCCGCGCCCAGCACCATTTCCCAGTACGCCGCCATCGAGGCGCTCACCGGAGACCAAAGCAGCATCAAGGTAATGCACGACGAATTCGAAAAGCGCCGCGACTACATAGTTGAGCGCATGAACAAGATCCCGGGCGTAAGCTGCATCAAGCCCGACGGTGCGTTCTATGTAATGATGAACATGGAAAAGCTTGTTGGCCGCACTTTGGCAGGTCGCGTTATCAATAACGGTGACGATTTTGCCATGGCATTCCTTGAAGGCGCAAATGTAGCCGTTGTTCCCTGCAGCGGTTTCGGCGCCCCCATGTTCGTCCGCTGGACTTACGCAGCTTCCATGGAGAATATCAAGGAAGGTCTTGACCGCCTTGAAAAGTTTGTGCAGGAATAAATTTACATTTCCTCTTGCAAGAAAAACCAAAAAAACATATAATAAAGGCGTCACAGTATCATGTGGCGCCTTTCCCATTACTATGAAAGCGGAGGTAGTCTGAATGAACTTTTCACAGATAAGATGTTTTCTTGCGGCGGCGGATTGCCTCAGCTTCACACGGGCTGCCGACCGGCTCTATCTTTCTCAGCCGGTGCTCAGCAGGCAGATAGCCTCCATGGAGGAAGAACTGGAAATGCAGCTCTTTGTCAGGGAAAAGAAGTCCGTGCGCCTTACCGCCGCCGGTCAGGTGCTTGCCGATGGCCTCAGCCGCCTTGCTGCGGATTACCAGTCGCTGCTGGAGAAAGCAAACGCCATAAACAGCGGCTTTGAGGGCAGCCTGAACGTAGGTATGGCGGAGGGGCAGCTTATCTGCCCGCCCTATTCCGACGCCCTGCAGAGCTTCCACGAGAAGTACCCCGATATAATGGTCAATCTTTCCAAGCACAGCCTTGCCGAGCTGCTCACAAAGCTTGAAACCGGGGAACTGGACGTTGCCTTCGGAGCTACATTCAACGTAAAGGACGAGGAGAAGTTCGATTATCAAAAGGTATCCAAGACGAAGAACTATCTGGTCGTTCCCGCAAATCACCCCAATGTGGGCAAGGAAAACCTGAGCCTTGGCGACTTTGCCGACGACACGTATCTTTCTCTTTCAGAGTCTGAATCCCAGTTCATCATGCGCGCCGCCAGCCAGCGCATAAGCGGCATGGTAAGCCGCAAAACGCTGGTTGCTCCCGATATCGGCACGCTGGCGCTGTGGTTGGAAGCGGGATACGGTATCTTTACTCTCAACGGCAACCACGCCCTGCGCAATAATCCAAACCTGCGCTTTTTGGATATGCCGGAGCTGGGCGAGACCACGGAGATAATCATGTGGAAGCGTGGCACGAAAAACCCCACCGTGGAAATGTTCCGCCAGCAGTTCCCGGAAATTGAATAAAAATTACACCTGCCGAAGCATTGCGCTGCGGCAGGTGTTGTGCTTTAAGTATAGCGAACTAAGGTGTCGGTTTTGAAATCATAGAAAAATGTAGCGTAGCAATCGGAAAAGCTGTGGTTATTTATGCCCAAAACCAATCCTTTTTTGCCGAAATTCGCAATATCCTCTTCTTCAAGGTAAACGCTCCATGACGCCGTGTAATACAGATACTTTTTAATACCGGTGTATTTTGAATCCATTTTTGCATAGCGACCGCCGTGATTTTCCAGAATATCAACCTCATAAGAAATTGCCTTTATGTCCCAATTCAAATTCTCGAAATACAGGCTCTCACCGGCTTCTTCCATTTCACTTATCTGAGCCTTGAATTGAGCTATAAGCTCCGGCGTTATATCATCTTCAATTCCCGGAAGATATTCAGTCAGTGATTCTTTTACATGTGCAAGGTCATAAAATGGGAAATTGTTTTCTATCGCTTTGGTTTCCGGGTCGTCCCATATGAGCCTGCCAAAGGAATCTATTTCTGTTACGCAGAAGGGTGAAAATACAAGATAATTTTTGCCGGACTTGTATGCGAAAATCAAAAGTTCCCTCTCGCTGTTCAAATCGTCCAGCACGGTGCAGCCATTTTCGTCCACGGGCACTTCCAGTTTTACTTCCGCGACCTTGTCCATGCCGCGGATCATCTCGTTGGGTGTTACTTTATATATCTTATAACTGCCGCCGTCTTTCTCGATAGTTTCCACATATTCGGGGGCGTTTGCCACTATGGCGAGGTTGCTGCAGTACATTGCGTCGGAGAAGTTTTCGGTGAGAGCGCTCAGCTCTTCGTAAGTCCACGCCTTATTGCTGCCGCAGGAAGATAGAAGCAGCGTGCAGAGAAGCATAATTACAGCGAAAAACTGTTTCATAACAAATACCTCCTCTTAACAATTTTATCATAGCGACAGGCGCTTGTAAATCAAATACTGCTGTGCTATATTATGCCTATATCAGACTTTGGAGATGTGGGAATGAACACAAAGGTAAAGGGAACGCTGCTGGCGCTTATCGGCGGCGCGTTCTGGGGCTGCTCGGGAGCCTGCGGGCAGTTCCTTTTCGATAATTACAGCGTAACGGCAAGCTGGCTTGTGCCTATCCGTCTTTTCGTGGGCGGACTGGTGCTGATGATTATTTATATGGTAAAGAGCCCGAAGCAGACGGTGAGCATTTGGAAAAATCCCCGGAATATCGCGCCCCTGCTGGTATACGGCCTGCTGGGCATAATGCTCTGCCAGTATACATATTTCCTCACCATACAGTGGTCGAATGCGGGCACGGCGACGGTGCTGCAGTACCTTGCGCCGGTAATGATAATGGCGGTGGTCTGCGTTACTGAGCGGAAGAAGCCGAAAGCGCCGGAAATCATCGCGCTGGTGCTGGCTGTGGCGGGCGTGTTCCTTATCGCCACCCATGGCAACCTATCCTCGCTGGCGGTGTCCGGCAAGGCGGTGATAGTGGGCATCATATCCGCCGCGACGGTAGTGGTATATAATATCGCGCCCCGCCGTCTGCTCAATGAATACCCCGCGCCTATGCTCCTTGCATGGGCGATGCTCATCGGCGGAGTGGTGCTGGCGATAGTTTTCAAGCCATGGACGGTGCAGGTGCAGCTGGATATAGCCGGTTGGGCGGCTGTGGCGGCCATAATCTTTCTGGGTAGTATCGCGGGCTTCACCCTCTATATGCTGGCGGTAAAAAACATCGGCGCAACCAAAGCCAGTATTTTCGCCTCCGTGGAGCCTGTCACCGCCGAGGTGCTGGCAGTAGCGTGGCTGGGCTCACCGGTCTATGCCATGGATATCGTGGCATTCGTGATGATAGTTTCCACCGTATTTATTCTTGCAGTGGAGAGAAAGAAGAAAGCGTAAAGATGAAAATAATTAATACTATAAACGAAATAGGACTTTGCTTTGAAAATGGGGAATTTTCGAAAAACGGTTGGGATACCTACATGGAAAAGGTTTATCCCGCTGCGAAAAAGCTTATTGAAGCCGACTCTGCCTCATATCATTTTGAACGGGATATACTGCCTGTGGTGAATATGGTGTGCTCCAATAATGACAAACTGCGGCAGCTGAAAGAGTCTTTTGAAAGAATAACAGATAGGCTTGAAGAGGAAATAACGGACAAACTGAGAACAACCATAGATGCTGATATTGTCCTTTACCTTGGTCTGTGCAACGGTGCAGGTTGGGCGACAAAGGTGGAAAAGCGTTCTGCAGTGCTACTTGGAATTGAAAAAATTATAGAATTGGATTGGACAGATGAGGTCAGTATGATTGCCCTTATATATCATGAGCTGGGTCATCTGTGGCATTTTCAAAACAGGACTGTGCATACAGATATAAAGAATATTACCGAGGGTGCTCTGTGGCAGCTCTATTCGGAGGGCATTGCCATGTACTGCGAGCAGCTGCTGTGCGGCGATGAAAATTTTTATCATCAGGATAAAAACGGCTGGCTGACTTGGTGCGCGGATAACAGAAAAAGGCTGTTCGGTGAATATCTGCGGAGAATAGATGCCAGTGAAAGCGTGCAGGACTTTTTTGGCGATTGGTGCAGCTTTGAAGAGCGTTCGGACGTGGGGTATTACCTCGGCGCAGAGCTGGTAAAGAATGCGGCTGAGCAGTATACTTTGCAGGAAGTGTTGAATCTGTCCTTGGACGAGGTAAAGCGCCAACTATTGATTTGCAAAAGCGATAGCGCCAAATAGCCTTCCCCCTGGAGGGGAAGGTGGCAGTCGCATAGCGACTGACGGATGAGGGGACGGCACACAGTGCCGCATAGCAATTCCGCTGCATATTTGCCGCTTACGCGGACCCTCATCAGACGGCTTCGCCGCCAGCTTCTCCTCAAGGGAGAAGCCTTGCATAATTCTGAGTTGCAGCAATATTAAATCAAGCCCTGCGGCTATGCCACAGGGCTTTCTGCTATCACAAGTTTTCCACCAGTTCCCGCATGCTTGACTCAATGTCCTTGCCGGAGCAGTCAACGGTCAGGTCGGCGTACTTTTCGTAGAGGGGCACGCGCTCGTTATATGCGTCCAGCAGGGTGTTGCCGGAGCGGAGAACAATGCCACGGGTGGTGATGTTGGTAATGCGGCGCTCAACCTCGGAGTAGGGCAGGGCGATATATACCGCGCGCCCGTTCTGCTTGAGGGCGGCCATGGCCTTTTCGGAGTATACCGCGCTGCCGCCGGTGGCGACAATGGAGTTTTTCAGCTCCAAAGTGGACAGCACATCCTCCTCCACCTGCAGGAAAGCGTCAATGCCGTCCTTATCTATAATGTCCTGCAGCAGGCGGCCTGTGCGCTGCTGAATGATGATGTCCGTGTCCACGAAGTCCATGCCCAGCGCCTTTGCCAGCAGAACGCCGATGGTACTCTTGCCCGCCCCGGGCATGCCTATGAGAATGATGTTGTTCATATCAAACCTGCCGAATTAAGTAGTTGTGCGTCTATTATAATCAAATGTTCCGTGGGATTCAATAGTACAAATGAAATGGAGGATAACCCGGGTTATCCTCCATTCTTGCTTTTTGCTGAGTAAATTACTGAGCTACGCAGCTGAGGGTGGTGTAGCCTGCGGCGGTGACGACCTCGGTGAGGGCGCTGTCTGCAACGTCAGCAGCGAGGGTGACGGTAGCGGTCTTGTCCTCAAGGGACATCTCTACCTTGCTGACGCCCTCAACGCCCTCAAGAGCCTTCTGGACGCGGCCGGTGCAGTGGTTGCACATCATGCCGTCGATGGTCATAACTTTGATCATGTCTTTTACCTCCGTTTTTTCATTGATTTTGTTATCCGAGAAGTCGGACAGAATGTCCGGCAGGGGGATCGTTTTTGCCTTCGAGTCCTTGTGACCCGAGTGCATTTTGAAGAAATTCAGCCGCAGGGCGTTGGTAACAACGCAGAAGCTGGAAAGGCTCATTGCCGCGGCGCCGAACATGGGGTCAAGCTCCAGTCCGAAGAGGGGGATAAGCACGCCGGCGGCTATGGGAATACCAATGCAGTTGTAGAAAAATGCCCAGAAAAGGTTCTCGCGTATGTTCTTGAGTACCTGGCGGGACAGGCGTATTGCGGCGGATACGTCAAGCAGATTGGAGCGCATGAGCACAACGTCTGCTGCGTCGAGAGCAACGTCCGCGCCTGCGCCTATGGCGATACCGATGGCGGCACGGGTGAGGGCGGGAGCATCGTTGATGCCGTCGCCCACCATGGTGACCTTGCCGTACTCGGAGAGCTTGCGGACAACGGACTCCTTATCATTGGGGAGAACGTCGGCTATGACCGCGTCAATGCCGGTCTGAGCGGCAATGGCGCTTGCGGTGCGCCTGTTGTCGCCGGTGAGCATGACAGTGTGTACGCCCATGTTTTTCAGCGCCTGAACAGCTGCGGCGCTGTCGGGCTTGACTACGTCGGCAACGGCGATTATACCCAGCAGATGTCCGTCAAGGGCGAAGAACAGGGGAGTCTTGCCCGCTTCGGCGAGGGCTTCGCCGGTCTTGCGCATATCGGGAGTCATAATGCCCTTTTCGGTCATCAGCGCTCCGTTGCCGCCTATGGCAACCCGACCGTCAAGGGTTCCGCGAACACCGTGACCGGGCATGGCGGAGAAGCCTTCCACGGGAGTGTAAGTCAGCTCGCGCTCCTTTGTGTATTCCATAACGGCGCGGGCGAGGGGGTGCTCGCTCTTTTCTTCCAGCGCAGCTGCGGCGCGGAGCAGTTCGTCTTCTCTGACGCCTGCGGCGGGACGAATATCGGTGACCTTGGGTTTACCCTCGGTGATGGTGCCGGTCTTGTCGAGAACTACAATGTGGGTCTTGCCCGCCGCCTCAAGAGCCGCGGCGGTTTTGAAAAGAATGCCGTTTCTCGCACCGAGACCGCTGCCTACCATTATTGCAACGGGGGTGGCGAGGCCAAGGGCGCAGGGACAGCTTATGACCAGCACGCTTATGGCGCGGGCGAGGGCGAAGCCGAATTCACGGCCTGCAATGAGCCACGCTACCAGCGTTACGAGGGCGATGCCGATAACGGTGGGAACGAATATGCCGGAAACCTTGTCGGCGATTTTGGCGATGGGAGCCTTGGTGGCGGCTGCGTTTTCCACCATCTCGATGATCTGGCTGAGAGTGGTGTCGCCGCCCACTCGGGTGGCCTGGCAGGTGATGAAGCCGTTCTGGTTGAGAGTGGCGGCGCTTACGCTGCTGCCGGGAGCCTTGTCCACGGGAATGCTCTCGCCGGTGAGGGCGGCCTCGTTCACGGCGCTTTCGCCCTCCAGGACCACGCCGTCCACGGGAATGCTTTCGCCGGGGCGAACCACGAAAATATCACCGATCACCACAGCTTCGGCGGGAATAGCTTCCTCAACGCCGTTGCGAATGACCCGTGCCGTCTTGGGCGCAAGATCCATAAGACTCTTGATGGCGTTGGTGGTTTTGCCCTTGCTGCGGGCTTCCAGCATCTTGCCCACGGTGATAAGAGTGAGTATCATAGCCGCGGACTCAAAGTAGAACTCATGGAGATAATGGTGCAGGCCGCTTTCGGCGGCGCACATCTGGAACATCACAGCAAGGCTGTAAACAAAGGCCGCGCCGCTGCCCATGGCAACAAGGGTGTCCATATTGGGTGCACCGTGCAGTGCGCTCTGGAAGCCGCTGATGAAAAATTTTTGATTGATGACCATTATCGCCACGGTGAATATCAATTCAAAAAGTGCGATAGTCAAAGGATGGTTTGCCATTGCTGAAGGAAGAGGCCAGCCCCACATAACGTGACCCATGGAAACGTACATCATGGGTATGAGCAGCACGAGGGACGCTATCAGCCGGCGCGCCAGCTTGGGCGTTTCGTGGTCCGCAAGAGCCTCGCGGGCGGCGGCCTGACTGCTTTGCGCCGCCGCTGCGTTTTCCGGCGCCGCGCCGTAACCCGCGGCGGAAACCGCATCGCATATTTGCTGGGCGGTGGCCGGAGCGGAAAAATCAACGCCCATGGAATTAGTCAGCAGGCTCACGGAAACCTCGCTCACGCCCTCCACGCACCGAACCGCCTTCTCGACGTGGGCGCTGCAGGCGGCGCAGGTCATGCCGCTGACGCTGAATTTTTGAAAACTCATTTCAAATGTCTCCTTTTTACTTGAGCTTCTTGATAAGCTCCACGGCTTCGTCGAGAATTTCGGTGTTACCCTTTTGAATTTCCTCCACAACGCAGGTGGCCATGTGGTTCTGCAGGATAATGTAGCCGAAATTCTGCAGGGCGCTTTCCACGGCGCTCACCTGAGTGAGAATATCGCCGCAGTAGCGATTGTCGTCCAGCATATTCTTTATACCGCCCAGCTGACCTATAATGCGGTTGAGACGATTGTGGAGCTGACGCAGGGTCTCCTCGTCGCGGGGCGTATTTTTGTGGTGACAGCAGTCACAAAAGTTATTTTCGTTACTCATGGTATACCTCCCGAGGGTATTTTCTATTACAAGAATATACCCCCGAGGGGTATTTGTCAATAGCAAGAGTGTACTATTTGGTGAGTGAACCTGTATTTTGGATTGTCGGGTATTTACAAATCGTAAGCGGGACACTGAAAACCGCTTGACGGTTGTCAAAAATTGTGGTAAATTATCATCAATAAAAGGGAGTAGTTCCTTCCGGACGCGGAAGGCGTGGTTCCGTCAAGACAGCCGTAAGGCTCGGAACCGCGGAGACTGATGAAGTTTTTTCGAGACTTTTACCGCAGGAAGGTAAGGGTCTCTTTTTGTTTTATCAGGACTTTACTCTTGCAATATCTGTCCGGCAGAATAATTTATCCGCAACAGGCATCAAATATTTTAAGGAGGAAAAGAAAATGGTTAAGTACATCATCATTGGCGTAGCGGTTCTTGTGGTGCTGCTCCTGTTCTTCGCAGGCTACCTGAAGGCCCCCCCGGATACCGCGTACATAGTCTCCGGTCTTGGACGACGCAGAATATTTATCGGTAAAGCCGGCTGGCGCATACCCTTCTTCGAAAGAGTGGATAAGCTGAGTCTGCGTGTGATGCAGGTAGACGTAAAGACCAGCGAGGCCGTTCCTACCAACGAGTTCATCAACGTAGTTGTTGACGGCGTTGCCAACGTGAAGATAAGCTCCGACCCTCAGCTGCTGGAGCTTGCCGCCGAGGCGCTGCTGGGTAAGACTGCCGCTGAGCTGAGCAGCCTTGTAACTCAGGTGCTGGAAGGTAATATGCGCGAGATCGTGGGTTCCGTCGGTCTTAAGGAAATGGTTCAGGACCGTCAGGGCGTTGCCCGCAAGATAACCGAGAATGTGGTTCCCGATATGCAGAAGCTGGGTCTTGAGGTGGTAAACTTCAATATTCAGAACTTCAAGGACGGCGCGGGCACCATTGAAAACATGGGTATCGACAACGTAGAGCAGATCCGCAAGAATGCCCAGATCGCAAAGGCAAACGCCCAGCGAGATATCGCCATCGCAACCTCCAACGCTCAGCAGGAGGCCAACGCCGTAAAGGTGCAGGCCGAGAAGATGATCGCCGAGCAGGACGCCGCCCTGGCTATCCAGCAGGCCGAAATGAAGGTCAAGGCAGATACCAAGAAGGCGGAAGCCGACGCTGCATACTCCATTCAGCAGGAAACTCAGCGTAAGACCATCGAGGTCACCAAGGTCAGCGCCGATATCGCAAAGCGTGAGAAGGAAGCCGACCTTGCCGAGCGCGAAATCGCCATCAAGGAGCGCCAGCTTGACGCCGAGGTTCGCAAGCAGGCCGACGCTATGAAGTATAAGGCTGAGAAGGAAGCCGAAGCAGACCTTATCCGCCGTCAGCGTGACGCGGACGCGAAGGCCTACGAGGCTATCAAGGAAGCCGAGGCACGCAAGGCCGAGGCAGAAGCTCTTCGCTTCGCCATGGAGCAGGAGGCTGAAGGTATCCGCGCCAAGGGTCTTGCCGAGGCGGAGGCAATCGAGAAGAAGGCCGAGGCTCAGAAGAAGATGGGCGAAGCCTCCGTGCTGGAAATGTACCTCAACGCTTTGCCCGAGGTCGTCAAGAACGCCGCAACTCCTCTTGCCCAGACCGACAAGATCGTTATGTACGGCGACGGCAACTCTACCAAGCTGGTGAAGGACGTTATGAACAGCGCCAGCCAGGTAATGGACGGCGTGAAGGAGTCCACCGGTATCGACCTGCAGGCTCTGCTGGCAGGTATCATAGGCGGCCGTACCGCTGCTGTGCAGGAAGAGCGCGAAACTGTGGAAGTATAAAATGTAATACTGCTGAAAAACTCCCCCGAATGGACACCATTCGGGGGAGTTTGATCGTTATGGAGTTAAATTACTTCTTGGGCAGGTCGGTGCCTTCGAAGATGTACTGACCGTCTCTGTAAACTACTCGGCCGTAGTTGCCTGCGGGATAGAAGGGCTCGAAGTTGATGGGAGCGCCAAGACGCTTGATGTTTACGGGGCCGTGCCACATGCCGGCGGGGATGCGGACAACAGTGGGCTCGGTGATGGTGTAGGTGTCCATGTCGTCGGGGCTCTGGCCAATCTGAATTTCGATCTCAGCGTCGAAATCGAAGAAGTGGGTGATGTCAGCGCCGGTGAAGAATATGTACTCTTCAACTGCGTGGTGCATGTGAGTTTCGCCGATGACGCATTCCTTCTGCACGATGTTGTACAGATACCACAGGCGGGATTCCTCCATCTCGCTTACGCCGCGGAAGCCTGCTCTGGGGCTGAGGAAACGGTCGTCGTTGTGCTCCTCGGGCTGATAGGGGTAAACGAACTTCTGATACTTGCGCTGACCCTTGGTCTTTTCAGCCATCTCATAGAAGGGAGCCAGGAGGTTGGTGTCGGGAGCATCGTCCTTGGGAAGCTCTTCGCCCTTGGCCTCGGCCTCTTCTTTCTTGTTCATTCTCTCGGAGAAGCAGCTGCCGCAGTATACGCATTCCTTGCTGCTGTCGCGTACGCAGCGGCGAATGCCTGCGCCGTCGTAGGTGAAGAACTCGCGGCCGTCTGCGTCAAGGTTACGGTTGATCTTGGACCAGTCGCCGTCCAGATAAACTGCGGAGAAGACGATGGGTTTGTTGATTACGCGGAAGTTGACGGGACAGTGGTACATCTTTGGGGGTACGCGGATAATGGTGGGCTGGGTGAGGGTGTACATCTCGAGGTTGTTGGGATCCTCGCCGATCCATACGTCGACCTCAGCGTCGAACTCAAAGAAGTTGTTCATGTCAGCGCCGGTGAAAACGAGGTACTCGTCAGCGCAGTGGTG
>CAYYLZ010000029.1:0-24336 GCA_964472725.1 uncultured Oscillospiraceae bacterium | reverse complement strand
TCCTTATAAAAAAAGCCCGGCTCTCGCAAATGAACATGAACATCAGCGAAACCGGGAAAAATGAATTTTCCAGCACAGTCAATAACAGGAGTTCCGGCGGGATATTCAGCATTGCTTTCGCAAATGGAAACAGTACCGCCATTAACCATTACGTCCACGTTTGAAAAAGAACTTCCCACATAAACCTTTGCATTTTTGAAAACACAGTTCATCTGGCAGGTCTCCCCTTTCACACGCATTTTTGTTATTTTACTATCTTTAGCACTGCCTTGTCAACAGCAAAAACAATGTTTCGCGTTATTTCCTTTTATTAACCGCAACTATGTGTTGACATAATATGTAAGATATGCTTAAATTACTATATATAGTATTGTGCATTTTGAATTTTCACTAAATATCACGGAGGTGCACCAATGAAAAACATTTCACCCAACAAGCGTTTTGGCGCGTTGATTCTCGCCGTTATACTTGTTTTCTCTCTCGCATCACAGGCTTTTGCCGCGGGATATAAGGACGTAGCGAGCGACCATTGGGCCGAGGATTATATCACCGAGCTGAGCTCTTTGGGCTTCTTCTCCGGATATGAGGACGGAACATTCCGCCCCGATGGCACCATCACATATATAGAGACTTTTGCTATGCTTTCCCGTATGTTTGATCTTGAGGACGAGGAAATTCAGGCAATGATGCTTGATTTTGCATCTGTTGTGGCGGAAAAACTCCCTTCCAATCTCGCATGGGCAAAAAAGGAAATTTCCATCTGCCTTGCGGCGGGGATAGTTTCTGCCACCGAGCTTGGCAAGCTTACTCTTACCAACGGAATCAGCAAGAAGGATTTTTCACTCCTCCTGGTAAGGGCACTTCAGCTGGACGGACAGATAACTGCCAACGGAAGCGCTGCGCTTCCCTTCTCCGACGAAGCGTCCATCACCGGCATCTATCGAGGCTGCGTTGCTATTCTTTATAAAGCAAAAATCGTTGATGGTGATGACAGCAATCGCTTTAATCCCAACCAGACCGTTACTCGTGCTGTAGCGGCAGCCCTGCTTTACAGAGCGTTGAACTATGCCGAGAGCAACAATATACTTCTCACAATTCCCGGATATATCTCCCACACTTCATTCGAGGGTATTATAACCAACGTCACCGGTTCCGTGGTACGAATTCTTGCCCCTAACGGCGTCTGCCGTGAATACACTATCGGCAGCGGTAAATACTTCGTCAACAATCTTGCAGCCACCCCAAAAGAAGATCACGTTGGTTCTTATATAAAGCTCGTTTCTGGCGACGACGACATTAAACGAGCAGATGTAACCACGGATAAAGCAGTGACTTACGTTTACGGTAATGTTTATTCTACCTCTACTACCTCTAACGGTGTAATTAATATAATCCTTCCCGGCAATGTCAGCAGTACAAGATTCATGCTGGCGGAAAATGCCTCTATTACTGTAAATGGCGCTGTCAGCAAAATTGATTCTCTTAAAAAGAATGATTACATTTTTGCCAAGGTAGTTGACGGAAAAATCGAAGAGGCCTATATTTCCAACACTGCCGTTGCAATCAACGGTGCTTTAACAGAACTGACTTATGGTTCTATTGTTGATGTTCGCATTAAAGACACAGATGGGATAGTATGGTACTTTGGATTTGAAGTCAGCGACCTCCCCGGTATTTTTGTTGGCGACTACGAAATTTCCATTGACCGCCTTGCTCTTGGAGACAAGCTTACTGTTAACTTCGAGAACGGCGAAGTTGTAAAAATCGTCAGCGATGTTACTCAGGGCAGCACCAGTGGTCAGCTTACTTCCATAATAAGCACCATCGAGGGTACTTTTTGGGAGATAACCGACGCTGACAACAAGGTACATAAATACCTTATCGCTTCCGATGCAACAGCATATAAGGGCAAGAATGCTATACTTCTTTCCAGCGTAAAGGTAGGCAGCAAGGTATCCGTTTCTCTTTACAATTCTATAATCACCACCGTATCCGTGGAGGAAACTTCTGCAGTTGTTGAGACCGGAAAAATTACGGGTACCGTTCTCGATGTCAATACCACCAGCAGAGAGATCATTCTCCTTATTTCCGATAAGCTCTTCTATGTCAAGACTTCCGGCTCCGTGCCGATCTACAATGCATCAACAGGTAAAGCGCTTGGTCTTTCTCAGATATCCGCAGGTTCCGCCATTGTGGCGTACGGTTCTTACGACAGCTCCACCACGCTTACCGCCACTCTTGTTGTAGTCGAAGCGCTGGCCTGACGCATACTTAGTTAATAAAGCCTCGAATCACACGGTTCGGGGCTTTAAATATGATTTGACTTTATTTATAAATGGGTTAAAATATATTACATACTACTATTTTATGGAGGCAAACTAATGGAACTGAAAAACAGAGCTGAAATGAATCCTGAATTTATGTGGGATCTGTCCCATATATTTAAAGATAAGGAAGCATGGGAAAAGGCTTATGCTGAAGCTGCCGAGGCGGTGCAGACTGTGGCCGCTATCAAGGGCACTCTCGGAAACTCTGCCGAAAGCTTCAAAGCAGGTCTTGACGCAGTAGCGGCAGCAACTCAGAAAGTTGAGCTGGTATATATCTATGCAAATCTGCAGAAGTCCGGCGATAACGGCGCTCCCGAAAATCAGGAGATGGAAGCCCGCGCTATCAGTCTGTACGTAGCTTACAGCACCGCTATGTCCTTCTTTGACCCTGAGCTGCTCAGCATTCCCGAAGATAAGCTCAACGAGTATCTCGAGGCCGCTCCTCTCTATAAGCATATTGTTGAGGATACCTGCCGCGCCCGCAAGCACACTCTTGATGAAGAGCGCGAAAGAATGCTGGCAATGCTGGGTGATGCAGCTCAGTCTCCCAACAACAGCTTCGAAATGTTGGAGAGTGTTGATATCACATTCCCTCCCATCGAGGACGAAAACGGCAACGAAACTGTCCTCACACACGGCAACTTCGGCGTATTCCGCGAAAGTGCTGACCAGAGAGTTCGCCGCGATGCATTTGAAATCTATTTCGGCGAGTTCAAGAAGTATATCAACACCTTTGCCGCAATGTATTCCGGCAGCGTGAAGTTTGACTGCTACTTTGCAAACGTCCGCAACTATCCCAGCGCCTGCGAGGCTGCGCTTTTCTCCAGTAATGTGCCCATCAGCGTTTATGACAGCCTTATCAGTGCGGTTCACGACGCACTGCCCCTCATGCGCCGCTATCTCGAGCTGCGCAAGAAGGCGCTCGGACTCGATACACTTAATCTTTACGACCTCTACTGCCCCATCGTTGAGAATGCTGAAAGCAAGATGGAGTATGAAGATGCCAAGACTCTCGTAAAGAAGGCTCTTGAACCTCTTGGCGAGGATTATCAGAAGCTGCTGGATAAGGCCTATAACGAAGGCTGGATAGACGTATACGAAAACAAGGGCAAGACCACCGGTGCATTTGCCTGCGGCGTTTACGGCGTACATCCCTACGTTCTGCTCAACTTCACCAACACGCTTGACGATGCTTTCACTCTTGCTCATGAGCTGGGCCACGCAATGCACTCCTACCTCTCCGCAGAGAACAATGAGTATATAAACAGCAACTACAAGATCCTCGTTGCCGAGGTGGCTTCCACTGTAAACGAAGTTCTGCTTACCAAGTATCTGCTCAAGACCGAGACCGATCCCAAGCGCAGAGCTTATATCCTCAACCATCTGCTTGAAAGCTTCCGCACCACCGTTTTCCGCCAGACTCTCTTTGCAGAGTTTGAACGCACTGCTCACGAGATGTATCAGAAGGGTCAGCCTCTCACTGCACAGAGTCTTTCCGCGCTCTATCATGAGCTCAACGGACTTTACTACGCAGGTGCCGAGAACAACGAGATGATGGACGTTGAGTGGGCTCGTATCCCCCACTTCTACAACGCATTCTATGTATATCAGTATGCCACCGGCTTCTCCAGCGCAGTTGCCATCGCAGGTCACATCGCCGAGGGCGGCGACCCTGCCAACTACCTGAAGTTCCTCACCACCGGCGGCAGCGATTATCCTCTTGAAGAGCTTAAGATCGCAGGCGTTGACCTTACCAAGCCTGAGACCGTCACCAGCGCAATGAAGGTATTCGAGGAAACTATTGAAGAAATGGAAAAGGCTCTTTTCTAAAACAAATATAAGAAATCCCTCCCGATGGGAGGGATTTCTTTATGTCCTTTTTCGAAGAATATCTCCTTCACGGAGGTCGAGCGCACACTTGATATAAAGCTTCTGCTGAGGATGGGGCGCAGCTTCGACAGGGTTGCCGTCAACGTCCCACATTTCTTCGACTTTTAGCTTTTCCCCGGTGCTGTTGGGAGAAAGCACCTCGAGAGTATCGCCGAGGAAAAAGCGATTTCGCTGCTCAATAAGCACTTTTTCTCCGTCGCTTTCAAGTACAACGGCAGTAAACTGGGCATTCTGCTTATATCCATCGGGCGCAGGCGGCTCATGTTTTATCTTGCCGAAGTAGAAGCCTGTTGAGAACTCTCTGTGGCTGGCGGAAAGTATCTCGTCCTCAAGCAGCTCTATAGGAGCGGCGTGGTCAATAGCCTTACGATAGGCATTGGTGACCGTAGCAACGTAATAAGGCGACTTCATACGGCCCTCAATTTTGAAGGAAGTAACGCCGGCGTCGATAACCTTATCGATAAATTCGATGGTTTTCAGGTCACGGCTGCTCATAATAGTTGTGCCGCGCTCATCCTCAAATACGGGCATATATTCGTTGGGGCGGGATTCTTCAACGATATTGTATCTCCAGCGGCAGGGCTGAGCGCAGTCACCACGGTTGGAGTCACGGCCTGCAAGAACGGAGCTGATAAGGCAGCGTCCGGAATAGGCCATGCACATAGCGCCGTGAACAAAAGCTTCAAGTTCCAGCTCCGGCGGGGTCTTATCGCGAAGCTCCTTTATCTCGTCAAGGCTCATCTCTCTGCCAAGAACAATCCTCTTCGCTCCGAGTTTATAATAAGTGTTGGCGGAAACATAGTTGACACAGCTTGCCTGGGTGCTTACATGTACCGGCAGCTCCGGAACGGTCTCAGCAGCAAGAGCAATAACGCCCAGGTCGGATACGATGATACCGTCCGCATGGATCGCATGAAGGTTTCGAAGATACTCTGGGAGCGCTCCGAAATCGGAATTGCGCGCAAATGCATTTACGGTCACATAAACCTTTTTACCAAGTCCATGAGCGTATTCTATAGCCGACTGCAGATTCTCCATTGTAAATTCAGTAGGGGTCGCGCGAAGGTGCATAAAGGGGCCGCCAAGGTATACGGCGTCCGCGCCAAAGTAAAAGGCTGTTTTCAGTTTTTCAAGGTCGCCGGCCGGCGATAAGAGTTCAAGTTCCATTTTATTTTCTCCTACGACAGCCCTCTGTAATACAGGCCGTTGGTGCGCTTTTCGTCAAATTCTGCGCTCTCGCAGAACATCTTATATACACTGCGGCAGCGTTCCTTGCTCTCCTCAGTAAAGTACAGCGTTGCAAAATCCATACCGCTCAGCTGCTTATCACCTATATATAAAGGCAGAGAGTTGAGCAGTGTGGAATATTTTTTATTACCGCAAAGGACAGTAAATTCGGTGCCGGTGCGGTCTTTTATCTTTTCGCGTCCGGAACAGCCCTTGCAGCCGTTCTTTGTCCGGACAGGACAGCTTCTGAATAGCATCAGCGGCAGATAACCGTATGCAAGCACGCCGATACTTTCCCCTCCCAAATAAGGAATGCTCTTCATTGCGTTTTCAAAGGAAACTGTTGTATCGTTCATTTCTAAATGAGCCAACTCGTCTGCACATTTGGAGTTGAGTACGTTCAGCGTAGCACCGCCGAACGTCTTTAACCCTGCTCTGCGCAGTATGGCTATATCCCCTATCGTTCCCGCGCAGCCGTTTTCGAGACCAAGAGCCTTGAGCTGAACAAGACGAGCTATAATCTTTTCCCCATCACCCTCGGGGATAAATCTGGGCAGCTCGGCTATAAGTTTAGCGCCAAAACGAGAGAGGATTTCTTCGGATATTTCTGTGTAAGGCAAATAGATATATTCAGCACTATCGGCCTCGGTAAAAATTTGTGCAGCCGTTTCAAAACGAAGCCTGAGTTGGGGTACGGAAGTCCTTTTAGCGTACTTTTCGGGTTTGAACTCACCCACCACAGCCTTGGGGCGAATTTCGGATCTTGCCCGCAGCAGATAGTCAAGGGCTTCTCGGCGCATAGCGTTAAGCTTGGAAGGTGAAACGTAAAGGTTGTCGTCAATTTCCGTGTCAAGTGCTGCCAGATAGAAGGGCGTTCCGCCCATCTTTTCGAGACTTTTACGCACACTTTCGATATCTATTCCTTTCGTTTTAGCCTGCTCCGGAATATCTCCGCACACGTCTGCGATATACTCTCCATCTGTTGCGGTAAGTTTCATGGGTTCTCCGCCGCGAAGCATTACACGTATGTCAATCGGTATGCTTTGGCGCTCATTGCGGTACAGAGCCGCAATATCGCCCAAAACCACAGCAGACGCTTGTACGTCTTCTTTTGTGCGAATTCCAAACATATCTACCGTGCGATTGCCGGTCAAATAACCGTCAGTAAATCCGCTGCGCGAGAAAACAGCGCGCAGACTTTCCATATCCGGCTTTTCGCCGTTTACGGCAGCGCGGCAGGCTGATACAGCAGCTGCTACATATTCAGGCCGCTTCATGCGTCCTTCGATTTTAAGGGAGCTTACTCCCACCGCTTCCAGCTCCCGCACATATTCAATTACGGACAGGTCTTTGAGTGAAAGGGCATATTCCCTTCCGCCGGATACAAAATTTAGCCTGCAGGGCTGAGCGCAAAGACCTCTGTTACCGCTGCGTCCACCAAGCATGGCAGAAAGGTAGCATTGCCCAGAAACGCTCATACAAAGCGACCCATGGACAAAGGCCTCCAGTTCAATATCTACACGCTCGCGGATTGCGCGTATCTCAGCAAGACTGACTTCGCGCGCCAGTACCGCACGTTCAAAGCCCAGCTCTCTTGCCATCATTGCGCCTTCTGCATTATGTATCGTCATCTGTGTGGAGGCGTGTAGCGGCATATCGGGACAGAACTGTCGGAACATCGCCGCCACGGCCAAATCCTGCACTATGACAGCGTCAGCACCGCTGGCAGCAATATTTTTAATTTCGCCGAAGAGAAGCGGAAGTTCCTTGTCCGTGACGAGCGTATTGCAGGTGACGTGTACCTTTACTCCCCTGCCGTGACAATAGCTTACCGCTCTTTTCAGGGCGTCAGCGTCGAAATTTGCTGCGTTGCGTCGGGCATTGAAACTGCCTGTTCCGAGGTATACGGCATCAGCTCCCGCTCTAACGGCAGCTATAAGCTGTTCTTCGCCACCGGCGGGCGCTAATACTTCTATCGGCATGTAAATCCTCCATGCGGTATTGCCGCATAAATTGTCATCAAAAATCCCAGTGAGTATTACTTTCTAAAGAACAGAACACCAAGGGTGTTGGGGCCACAGTGATTACTTACGGTGCAGCCTGCGTCTGTATGCAGGATCTCTTCAAACTGACCAAGCTCTTCAACAAGACTTCTTACGGCAGCGACAGTTTCGTCGGAGCACATGCAATGAGTAATGAAAACGCGGGAATAATCAATGTCGTCGCGTCCGGTAAGGCGATCCTTGACATAATTCTTTATGGACTTATCGAAGCTGCCGCGATATTTCTTGCCGACGCCCATCTTGCCGTCCTTGACTTCGATACAGGGCTTGAGGGACAGTACGTTTGCTCCAAGAGCAACCAGTGCGGAACAGCGGCCACCCTTATGCAGATACTTAAGGGTATCGATAACAAAGCTTGCTTCAACCTTGGAGGTCTTTTCATCAAGTCTTGCCTTGATTTCGGCAGGCTCAATGCCCTCCAGCGCCATTTCGGCTGCTGCGAGAACTATAAGGCCTCCGCCGGTAGAAAGGTTATGGGAATCAACAACATATACATTGCCCACTTCGGCTGCGATGCAGGCGTTCTGATAGCAGGCGGAGAAGTCGCTGCTGATGCTGATATGGATAACAGCATCATACTCGGCAAGCTCTTCCTTGAATACGGTTTCAAACTCTTCAATATTAAGAGCTGCGGTGTGACAGATGTTGCCGGTAGTATCAACGTAATCAAAAATGTCCTTAGGAACGATGTTTATGCCGTCAAGAAAATCCTGATCTTCGGCATTGATAATGTGCAGAGGAATAGTGCGAATATTGTACTTTTCAATAAGCTCATTGGAAAGGTCACAGGTGCTGTCAGCTGTAATTCTAATCTTCATATGTATGCTCCTTATATATTAGTTCAAGTGTTCGTTTATAAATTCATCAAGCTTTGCGATATATTCGCCATCTCCGAACCAGGAGGAAGCATAGGCCATGCGGTTAGCGGCTTCGTTAACTGTAAGCAGCATTTTTTCGCCGGAAGCGTCAGTATATACGGCGTAGGTTTCGTTTTTGCTGATAAAGGTATCGGCACCGCCGCATACAAAGAACTTGGGTGTATCGCTTGCAGCCGCTGCTTTGGTTATCTCGATGGTTGTTATATCGAAACCAAGCTGGGTGTTAATTATATTGCTCAGCAGTGTTCCGGTAAGGAATTCGCCCAAACCGAACTGCGCCTGCAGCTGTTCTATCTTCAGGCCATTGAGCGTGGCATATACGGAATCGGAAACGATCATGTCGATGCCACAGTCATAATCAGATCTGGAACCAATCAGCAAAGCTGCGGCAGCACCGGTTCCGCGCCCGTGAAGCACTACTCTGCTGTCTTTAAGTCCCTCGGCACAGATGATGTCATAAATATCGTACTGCTCGTAAACGCCGAAGGTGACAAGAGAAGCGTCGGTACCCTTCGGGCGCTGGAGGCTGGGGATAATGATATTATAGCCCTTTTCCCACCAATAAGGTGCGAATACCGCCGCATCATCAACGGTTTCATTATAGCCGTGCAGCAGGAATACTGTGGTGTCGCTGCCATTATCGTATACGGTGTAGCTAATTTCACTCTCCGCAAATTCACCAAATATTGAAGCGACAGTATCGCTGTTGCATTTCTTTTCGATACCTTCTGCGCCGGACTTCCATTGGGCGGCAAGGCTGAGCATTTCATTATACTTTACGGCGTCTTCCTCGGAGAAAATGTAATCCGTGTCATTTGCAAGCTGCTCATCAACACGGTAGCTGAGGAATCCGATTTCAAAAACCTGCTGGGCGGAGTTGTATTGTCCCCAAAGAAGCATGAGGCCACCCACAATAACCGCAAGAATAAGGAAAATCACAAAGATTTTATTTTCCTTGCTGTCTCTGTTTCCAAGCATCAGTATTTACCTCCCATCAGCCAAGCGTTTTGCCGCTTTCGTACTCAGCGCCGCTTTTGCTCAGGTCATAAATAGTATTATCTCCTCTTTCAAGGGCGATCATACCGGTTCTGGCCATTTCCATAATGCCAAACTCGGAAAGCAGCTTCATAATCGCATCTGCCTTGGAGGCATCGCCGGATATCTGCAGCATAAGAGAGTTCTTGCTCATATCTACAATAGAAGCTCTGAATATGTTAGCTATCTGAATGATCTCGTCCCGGGCGTCGCGTGTCTCCGCCTTTACCTTGATGAGAAAAAATTCGCGGTAGATGGCATCGGTATCGGTAAGGCGCTGAACGCTGATTACCGGCAGCAGCTTCGCAAGCTGACTTTCCAGGAGCGTAGTCATTCTGTCGTTGCCCTTAAGGATTATGGTAATGCGGGAAACATTGGGGTCGTTGGTAACGCCAACCGCCAAACTCTCAATATTATATCCCTTACGGGTAAACAGGCGGGTAACCTGAGAAAGTACACCGGCGCTGTTTTCTACAAGCACAGACAAGGTCTGCTGCTGCATTTCATTCTTGTTCTGCATCAGTATGTAAGCCTCCCTTTATTGAGCATGGGTCGTATATATTCATCTTTATCAATGGCGCAGTCAATAATGCCACCTTTGCCTGATTCAAGAAGCTTATTCAATGCCTCTTCAAACTGTTTCAGGTCACTTATCCGCAGTGCCTTTATTCCAAAGGCGGCCGCAAGAGCAACGTAATCCACAGACGCCGCAAGATTTGTCTGAGAGTAGCGTCTGCCGTAATATAGCCTTTGGTTCTGCCGAACAAGACCCAGCGCAGAGTTGTTGAACACAACGGTTATAATTGGTAGTTTTTCCCTTACCTCCGTTGCAAGCTCGGTAAGATTCATGCCGAAGCTGCCGTCACCGGTAATATGGATAACTGTCTTATCTGGGCTACCGGCCTTGGCGCCTATAGCTGCGCCGAGACCAAAGCCCATGGCTCCGTAACCGCCGCTGGTAATGAGCTGGCCGGGATAGGAGAAATCAAAACTGCGGCAGGTCCATATCTGATGCTGGCCTACGTCAGTTGCAATCAGTGCTTCCGGACACAGTCTGTTTATGGTGTGAATTATCTCTTCGGGAAAACTGACACTCTCCGCCTGCTTCGTTTTGAGTGCGCGGAGTTCATTGAGCCACTCTATGGATATATTCGGCTTGGCGCAAATTTCAGCAAGATTTTCAATTATCTCACCTGCGTCGCCTATAACGTGATGTACGCTGTCTACATTCTTATCTATTTCGGAACGGTCAATATCGATATGTACAACTTTGGCGTTTGGCGCGAAATACTCGGTTTTGCCGGTCAATCTGTCGGAAAAACGCACTCCGATCGCAATGAGCATATCGCAGCTTTGTACTGCGTAATTCGCCTCCGGGCAGCCATAGCTGCCTGCCATACCAAAATACAGCGGGTCGGTATCGTGCATAACACCACTGCCCATGAGGGTTGATACAACCGGAATACCCCGCTCTGCCGCAAAGGCTTCAATAGCTGCGGATGCACCTGATCGCACAACGCCTCCGCCGGCAAGTATGAGCGGCTTTTCCGACTCGGTTATCATCTGGGCAAGTGTATTTATATCATCTGCGCGAAACTCTTCCCGGCGCAGCCCCATATCACCGCGTCTATGCATACGTGAGAGCCTGCCGCGCTTTATATGCTCACATTTCGGCACAAACTCATACTCAGCTTTTGCTGCGGTTGCGTTATGGGTTATATCGATAAGCACAGGTCCCGGTCTGCCGCCAGCCGCAATGGCAAACGCCTCGCGCATGGTTTCTGCAATATCGTCGGGGCTGTCGATAAGGTAGCTGCACTTGGTAATAGGCATGGAAATGCCTACGATATCTACTTCCTGAAAGGCGTCGCGGCCCAGCAGGTCTTCATCAACGTTGCAGGTAATGAACACAACAGGCGAAGAGTCCATAAAAGCCGCCGCAATACCTGTTACAAGATTTGTGGCGCCGGGTCCGGAGGTGGCAAGACATACGCCTACCTTTCCGGTGGTGCGGGCATAACCGTCCGCGGCGTGCGCAGCTCCCTGTTCATGGGCAGAAAGTATGTGACGTATAGAGTTTTTATTTTTATAAAGCTCATCGTACACCTCGAGAATACTCACACCGGGGTATCCGAATACAGTGTCAACTCCCTGCTCAAGCAGGCAATTGACCACTATTGAGGCTCCTTTTATTATCATGTGATCACCAACAAGGATAATATATCTGAAACATCAAGGATATTTAAACAACACTATCCCATATTATTTCTAATGCATCATAACATATCTTCTTCATTAATGCAAAGAAATTATGGGCAATTGTAAGTTCTGATCCAATCGGTGATGTCAAAATAAGTTTTGTACTGAATTTGTTCAGTTTTGTATGGACATCACTAAAATTTTGTGGTATATTAAGGTTCTAAATATTATATTTGTACATTCATTGACTATTTCCGCTATATTACTCGAAGAAGAGGTGTTGGAATGTTTCATAAATTTTTCGGCGGCGTACACCCGTATGAAGGCAAGGTTCTTACTGAGAACTGTCCTATACAGGTACTTCCCGCCCCTGAACAGGTATTCATGCCCGTGGTACTCCATATTGGTGCGCCTTGTGAGCCCGTTGTAAGCGTAGGCGACCATGTAAATCTCGGCCAGCTTATAGCTAAGGCACCATCTGCAGTATCTGCTGACATACACGCCAGTGTATCCGGCACGGTATCCGCCATTGAACCCAGACTGCACGCAAACGGCAAGATGGTACTTACAATCGTCATTGACAACGATATGCAGGACACTCTTGACCCCAGCGTTGTTCCCCACACAGCCGAGGTTGAAGCAGATCCCAAGGCGCTTACCGAAATAGTACGAAATGCAGGTATTGTAGGTATGGGCGGCGCGGCCTTCCCCACCGCGGTGAAGATTTCCAGCGGTCTCGGCAAGGTTGATAATATTATCATAAACGCAGCCGAGTGTGAGCCCTACATAACCGCAGACCATCGCATCATGCTCGAGCAGCCCGAAGAAGTAATCGAAGGCGTGCGTATGCTCGTAAAGCTTTTCGACCTTTCTTATGCCACTTTCGTCGTCGAAAACAACAAGAAAGAACCCATCAAAAAGCTGCGCGAAGTTGTTGGCCACCACAGCGACGATATCAAAATTAAGGTGCAGAAAACTCGCTATCCTCAGGGCGCTGAGAAGCAGCTCATTCAGTCAGTTACCGGAAGACAGGTTCCTCCCGGCGGTCTCCCTGCCGACGTTGGCTGCGTAGTTTTCAATGACTACACCTGTTGGGCAATCAACAGAGCCGTTAAGACCGGTATGCCTGCCATAGACAGAGTTGTCAGCGTCACCGGCCCCGGCATCAAGACCCCCGGCAACTATCGTGTTCGCGTTGGCACTCCCGTGCGCAAGCTTATCGAAGCTGCAGGCGGTCTTACCGATAAGGCCCAGAAGGTTCTTATGGGCGGCCCCATGATGGGTATCGCCATTTATGACCTTGACGTACCCGTTGTCAAGGGCACAAACTGCATCCTTGTTCTTACCGATAAGGAAAACCTCAGTGTAACCGAGCCTAACTGCATTCGATGCGGCCGATGCATTGCGTCTTGCCCCATGCATCTTATGCCCGGTACGATCTACCATTATGAGCGCAGCAACAACCTGCTCATGCTGCAGAAGCTTCATGTAACCGATTGCATTGAATGTGGCTGCTGCACGTATATTTGCCCCGGTCGACTTGACCTTACGCAGTCTATAAAAATGGCAAAGAATGCCCTGCGCACCAAAAAGTAACGAAAGGAGTGACCGTTTTGCAGAGTACAGATATCAAACTTACAATTTCTTCCTCCCCCCATCTGAGAACCGGTGAAGACACAAGATCCATAATGTTCGACGTTATAATCGCGCTTATCCCGGCTCTCGCAGTTGCAATGTACATATTCGGCATTCAGGCGCTAATCGTTACCTGCGTGAGCGTAGCCGCTTCTGTTTTCTTTGAGTGGGGATACCGCAAGCTTCTTAAAAAAAGCAAAAGCATTGGAGACCTCTCCGCTATAGTAACAGGCATTCTTATCGCCTATTGCCTGCCTGTTTCCACACCTCTTTGGATAGTAGTCGTCGGCGATTTCTTCGCAATCGTAATCGTTAAGCAGCTCTTCGGCGGTATTGGACAGAACTTCGTCAATCCCGCTTTGGCTGCGAGAGCGTTCCTCTTCTCCTACCCTGTGGTCATGTCCACATGGGTACGCCCCCTCAGCTACAATTCCTTCTTCGACGTTAACATGACCGACGCTGTTACCGGAGCGACTCCTCTGGCTTCCCTCAGCAATAACACCCTGCCCGAGGGCATCAACCTCATGCAGGCATTCTTCGGTCAGGTTGGCGGTTCCATGGGCGAGATTTCCGCCTTCGCGCTGATCCTTGGTGGTATCTACCTCATGATCCGCAAGGTAATTTCTCCCCGCATTCCTCTTGCATATCTGCTTACCGTTGCTGTCATCACTTTCATATTCCCCCGCGGCAATGATAATCTCATCTGGATGGCTTGGAACCTCTTCAGCGGCGGCGTTATGCTTGGCGCGATATTCATGGCTACCGATTACGCAACTTCTCCCATTACTCCCGTAGGTCAGATTATCTATGGTATCGGCTGCGGCCTTCTCACCATATTTATCCGTTACTTCGGTTCCTACCCCGAAGGCACATCTTATGCTATCCTTATTATGAACATCTGCGTATGGCTTATTGACAAGGCTGCTATGCCTCGCCGCTTCGGCTATACCCGTGAAAAGAAAAAGGCTGAAAAAGCCGCTGCCAAGGCTACAAAGGAGGCGAATGCATAATGACTGAAACCGCAAAAAAGCCCGACTCCATGGCTCGTCTTGTAATTGTGCTTTTTGTCGTTACCGCAATAGTTGCTCTTCTGCTGGGCTTCGTTGACTACATTACCCGCGACCAGATAGCGGCCAATGTAAAGGCAAAGACAGATGCCGCAATGAGCTCTGTTCTCGCAGCGGATAACTATACCGCTGTTGACTCATACACTGATGAGACCGGCCTTGTAACTTCCGTTTATAGCGCAAGCGATGCTTCAGGAAATGTTATCGGTTATGTTTCCGAGGTAAGTCCCAGCGGCTTCGGCGGCGCGATAAACATGGTTGTTGGCGTTGATACCAACGGTGTTGTTACCGGTATATCCATAGTTAAAATGACCGAAACCTCCGGACTTGGCGCCAATGCCTCCAACACTTCTTTCCGCGAACAGTATGTTGGAAAAACCGGAACGCTGGCTGTTGATAAAGACGGCGGTGAAATTGTTGCCCTCACCGGCGCAACCGTAACTTCCCGCGCAGTAACAGACGGCGTAAACGCAGTGCTGGCAACAGTTGCCGGCTTGGCAGCCTGAAAAGGAGGTGCGATAAAATGAACATTAAACAGCAGTTCAAAGAGGGTCTGACTACCAATAACCCCGTTCTCGTTCAGCTTCTTGGTATGTGTTCCACCCTCGCTATTACAACCACTCTTTTCAACGGCATCGGCATGGGTCTTTCCGTTACCATTATCCTTATCTGCTCCAACGTTGTTATTTCTCTGCTGAGAAAGATAATTCCCGCAAAGATAAGAATTGCCGCATACGTTGTCGTTATCGCAGGCTTCGTTACGATAGTTGACCTCCTTATGCAGGCGTTCCTGTCTTCCCTTTCGGAATCGCTGGGCGTATTTATCCCTCTTATAGTTGTTAACTGTATCATTCTTGCCCGCGCTGAGGCTTTCGCATCCAAGAACACCGTCTCAGCCTCTGCTATCGACGGTCTCACTCAGGGAATCGGTTATACTATCGTTCTCGTTGTAATGTGCATTATCCGTGAATTTCTGGGTAATGGCACCTTCGGCGGCGGCATCCTCGGCTTCGAGGGCGCCGGTATCCGTATTCTTCCTCAGGAATACACCACTCTCTTTATAATTCTTCCCTTCGGCGGTTTCCTTACGCTCGGTGTGCTTATTGCCGCAATGCAGCATATAAGTAATAAATCCGCTGAGAAGAAGAGAAAGGAGGCCCGGAAATGAGTTTTGGACAGATAGTTTCTCTCGCTTTGGGCGCTATCCTTATTGAGAACTTCATTTTCTCTCAGTTTCTTGGCATCTGCCCCTTCATGGGCGTTTCCAAGAAAATCGATACCGCTGTCGGTATGGGCGTTGCAGTTACCTTTGTTATGACTGTAGCTTCAATTTTCTGCTACATCGTCAACGAGTTCCTGCTCGTTCCCTTGAACCTCGAGTTTATGCAGACTGTTGCATATATTCTCGTTATCGCATCTCTGGTTCAGTTCGTTGAAATGTTCCTGCAGAAGATGATCCCCTCACTTTATCAGGCACTTGGTATCTACCTGCCTCTTATAACCACCAACTGCGCCGTGCTCGGCGTTGCCCTGCTCAATACCCAGAACGGTTACAATTTTATCGGTAGCGTAGTATACGGCTTTACCGGCGGCCTCGGCTTTATGCTGGCAATCGTTCTTTTCGCCAGCGTTCGCGAAAGACTTGAGCTCACCAGTGAATGCCCCAAGGCTTTTGAAGGCTTCCCCATTGCTCTTATAACAGCTGGACTTATCGCCCTTGCTTTCATGGGATTCTCCGGCCTGAAGATATAAGGAGGTCTACAAAATATGATGACTGTTGTATATGCCGTTGCGGTTCTTGCCGTACTCGGCGCACTCTTCGGATTTGTTCTTGCTTTCGCCTCCAAGGCCTTCGCCGTTGAAAGCGACCCCCGTCAGGAAGCCATTGTTGAAGTATTGCCCGGCGCTAACTGCGGTGGCTGCGGATTCGCTGGCTGTGCCAACTATGCCGAATCTGTCGTAAAGGGCGAAGCTCCCTGCAATAAATGCGCTCCCGGTGGTGCTGATGCTGCTCAAAAAATCGCCGAGATCATGGGCGTAGAGGCTGAGCATACCGAGCGTATGGTCGCTTTCGTACGCTGTGCAGGCGGTAATCGCGCCGCAACCAAGTATCATTACGACGGCATTGATGACTGTGCAGCGGACTACGCCTCCCTCGGTAACGGTATGCACTACTGCACTAATGGCTGCCTTGGTCACGGCAACTGCGTCAAGGCCTGTAAGTTCGATGCTATTCATGTAATCGATGGCGTTGCCGTCGTTGACAGAGAAGCCTGCAAGGGCTGCGAGGCATGTAAGCTTGCCTGTCCCAAGGATATGATCGTAATGATGCCTCATTCTGCTCACTTCGCAGTTCCCTGCCACAACGTAGAAAAGGGCGCTATAACCCGTAAATTCTGTGAGGCCGGCTGCATGGGCTGCAAGCTTTGTGAAAAGAAGTGTCCCAACGGTGCAATCCACATTGATCACAATCTGGCGTCTATTGACTATTCCAAGTGCTACAATTGCGGAACCTGCTTTACAGTTTGCCCCCGCAACCTCATCAAGCAGTTTGATGAGGCAAGCGTAGTTCACGAAGTAATTTACGAGCACACTCATAACTAAGAAAAAATCCCCGAAACACCTATTGAAGCAGTGTTTCGGGGATTAAACTTTAGTTTATAATATTGTTATACGATACTTTCGCCGACTTTATAGATATCTCCCGCTCCAACGGTCAGGATAATGTCACCAGGCTTAGCCACGGCGCGAAGCTTTTCGGAGAGGTCATCAAAGCTGGGACTATATATAGCGCCGGGGATCTTATCGGCAAGATCTTTTGAAGAAATACCAATAGTGTTCTTTTCACGTGCTGCATATATTTCAGCAAGGTACACCTTATCCGCAAGCGCAAGTGCTTCAATAAAATCATCGAACAGAGCCTTAGTACGGGTGTAAGTGTGAGGCTGGAAGGCACAAATTACACGATCATAGCCCATATCCCGAACAGCGGTAAGGGTTGCCTTGAGCTCGTTGGGATGATGCGCATAATCGTCGTACACCTCTGCACCGCCGCATTCACCCTTGTATTCAACTCTTCTTCCTGCACCGCGGAACTGGCCAAGACCTTCAACGATGCTGGAGGGTGCCGTGCCGTATACAAGAGCCGCGGCAGCTGCTGCAATAGCATTATAGATGTTATGCTTTCCGCATACCTTCATCTCAACGCGAGCGATACACTCACCATTATAAATTAGGTCAAAGGAGGTCGTTCGTCCGTATTGAATGTTTTCCGCTTTTACATCGGCCGCATTATCTATACCGAAAGTAACAATTTTTCTGCCTTTGATATCTGCTATGCTGTCAAGGCTGTTCTTATCATCAGCATTGACCACAATATACCCGCCCTCGGGCACGTTTGCGGCGAAAATACCAAAGGAATTTTTGATATCCTCCAAGTCCTTGAAGAAGTCAAGATGGTCGGTATCTACGTTCAGGATAACCGCCACAGTTGGCAAAAAACTATGGAAAGAGTTGTAATACTCGCACGATTCGAGTACAATAGTGTCACCCGAACCAACTCTATAACCGGATTTGAGCAGGGGCAGCGTTCCGCCGATCATAACTGTGGGGTCGCTATTTTCTGCCATGAGTATGTGGGTAACCATTGAGGTTGTGGTAGTCTTTCCATGAGTGCCTGCAACGCAGATGGCGTTCTTATAGCTGCGCATGATCGCGCCCCACGCCTGCGTACGCTCAAAGACGGGTATCCCCTTTTCGTGAGCTGCGGCAATCTCTGGATTATCATCATGAACAGCCGCAGTTCTGACAACAAAGTCAGCGCCATCTACACTTTCAGGCAAATGGCCGATGGTAACCTTAATCCCCTTGCTGCGCAGAGCAAGAACGGTCTCACCCTCGTTCATATCCGAACCGGTGATATTGATGCCCATGCTCAAAAGCACTTCACCCAGCGCCGACATGGAAACACCGCCGATGCCTATTAAATGCCCTTTCTTACCGGGCTTCATGTATTCAAAAAAATCAGAAACGTTCATATCCGCCTCCGTAAAAGCATACTATAACAGATTGATTATAATCCATAATCCACGGCTTTACAATATAATTCCGAAAATTTTTTATCTACCCTATGATGTGAGGTACTTAAATGCGTATACTTATCGTAAGCGTAACTACGGGTTACGGTCACCACTCCACTGCCGCTGCCATTGCCGATGAATTCAAGGCACACGGTGATGAGGCCGTTGTTGTCGACCTTTATGAATATTGCAGCACCTTTATGTATAATGCAATGGACAAGGGCTATCTTTTTTCTACCCGCCATCTGCGTCGTCCCTATTCCCAGACCTATACTATGCTGGAAACCAATGAAAAGCTACGAAAAATCGCTGCAACAATTACCGGTAACACTTTGCTTTGCAATAAGTTTGCCCAGTATTTTTACGGATTCTCCCCTGACGCGGTTATTGCCACCCATGTTCTCGCAGCGCAGGTGCTTGACGAGCTGAAAAGCCGCAAGCTGCTCAATATGCCGGTTATCGGTATAAACACAGACTACTGCATTCAGCCTCTTTGGGAGGATCTTCATAACATCGAGTATATTGTTACCCCCAGCGAGCTGCTTAATTTTAGCGCTAATGCGCGCGGCATTTCAATGGACAAGTTGCTCCCCTTTGGCCTGCCGGTCAAGCCTAAGTTTAAAAATCGTGTCGAGAAAAGCGAAGCGCGCAGGCAGCTCAATATTCCCGACAAGAATACAATACTCGTAATGGGTGGTTCCATGGGCTACGGCAATATTGCCAACACAGTAAAGGAAATACTCTCCTGCGGAATGGACTTTCAAGTTCTTTGTATCTGCGGTACTAATACAAAGCTGAAAGAAAGTGTAGAAAAAATATCCTCGTCCGACCTGATGGTATATGGCTTTGTAGATAACGTGGAACTTTTTATGGACGCAGCTGACTGCATCGTAACAAAGCCCGGCGGTCTTACCCTGACCGAAATCCTGGTAAAACAGCTGCCTGCAATCCTTATGAATCCCATACCCGGACACGAAGAACGCAATATCGACTTCGTAACCAATAATGGCGGCGCGATCAAGGTCACTGAAACCTTCAGCGTTTCAGAGGCGATATATTTTCTTTTCACCAAACCCGAGCGCCTCAAACTAATGGAACAGTCTCTCGCTCTTATCGCAAAGCCGGACGCAACCGCGCGCATTTGCTGCTTTGTGGAGCACCTGGTCAAAACCGCCGAGCCCGTGGATTAAATATTTTTCTGCGAGCCAGCTCACAAAGAGCGTTTGCGGGTATGCATAGCCCCAGCCAGCAAAAGGCAAACGGCAGGCAGATCTGCCCGTACAGATTATATCGGTGGGCTGAGTAGTCCCATACTCCCCACCCGAGAATTATATTTATAATTATGCCCGCAACAAATTCTATGGTGAGAATAACTGCCGTTCCCATTATCCATTTTCGCCATGCACTCTCCCGCATAGCCGATATAAGGTATAATCCCATCACCGCGAGACCGCCGACTATAAACATCGTCCAATGACTGTACCCACGAAAAAGCAGCTCTATCAAAACATAAATCATACCGCCTGCCGCAAAAACTCCGCTATATTCCATGATTTTTCCCATACCAGTCACCCCTAAATTATTTCAGAACTAATATGCCCAAAATTTCCCGAAATATTATAAAAAAGTGCTTGACAAGCGGCAGGCGTACTGGTATAATCTACACGCTCGTAATAAAGTAAGTGTGATATCCACGCACTTCACCCAGCCACAAAGGTGCGCTGTGGTTAACATCGTTCAATCCTTCCCTTTCGGGAGTATTGTGTGTTTTTGCGCGGATGTATCACATCCGTGCTTTATTTTTTCCAAATGTCGATGTTCGACAAAACTTTAGGAGGTGTTCTGGTATCAGCAGCACGGCACATCAAATCAACGAAGAAATCCGAGATAAGGAAATCCGTCTCATTGGTGATGACGGCAGCCAGCTCGGAATAATGTCCGCTCAGGAAGCGCTGGACATTGCAGAAGAGAAAAATCTTGATTTGGTAAAAATCTCACCCAACTCCACCCCGCCCGTTTGCAAGATCATGGACTACGGCAAGTTCCGCTTCGAACAGGCCAAGCGCGAGAAGGAGACGAAGAAGAATCAGAAGGTTATCGAGGTCAAGGAGGTCAGAATGTCTCCCGGCATCGGCACCAATGACTTCAACGTCAAGCTCAAGAGCGCAATCAAGTTTCTCGAAGACGGCGACAGAGTCAAGGTGACCGTCCGTTTCCGCGGCAGAGAAATGACCCACACCGAGATCGGCGAAGAGCTTCTCAAGAACTTTGCAGAAGGCTGCTCCGAGGTTGGTACCGTCAACAAAACTCCTAAGCTGGACGGCCGACACATGGCCATGTTCCTGTTCCCCAAGAACGCTAAATAAATAAGAAACATTACGGAAGGAGATCCCACAATGCCCAAAATCAAAACTCATAGCGGATCCAAGAAGAGATTCTCTCTTACTAAGTCCGGCCTGGTAAAGCGCTCTCACGCTAACAAGAGCCACATCCTCACCAAGAAGAACACCAAGCGTAAAAGAGGCCTCCGTCAGGGTGCTTACGCTGATGTCACCAATGCAGCAACCGTTAAGCGCATGATCCCCTACAAATAAGAACTATTTACTTTACTCAATATATAGGAGGCTAATACAATGGCAAGAGTTAAAGGCGCAATGATGACGCGCAAGAGAAGAAAAAAGATTCTTGGCTATGCCAAGGGCTACTGGGGCTCCAAGTCCAAGCACTATAAAATGGCCAACCAGGCTGTTATGAAGTCCCTCACCTATGCATACGTTGGTCGTAAGCAGAAGAAGAGAGAGTTCCGTCAGCTGTGGATTTCCAGAATCAACGCTGCCTGCAAGCTCAACGGCATGAACTATTCCACCTTCATGCACGGTCTCAAGCTCGCCGGTGTCGACATGAACCGTAAGATGCTCTCCGAGCTCGCTATCCACGACGCTCAGGCATTTACCGCTCTCGTCGAGAAGGCAAAGGCCGCTCTCAACTAAGAAAGCAAAATTCAAGGACGATATTCCAGCCGGAATATCGTCCTTTTTTCTTATTCATTATTCGTCTTCCTCATATGGAAGGTCGTCGGGTACAGGCATATTTATAAGCCTGCCGCCCATCATGGCTACCTCGCTTTCATCGTGGGTGACCATGATGGCGGTGCGTCCGCTTATCTGCTTTTTCACATAGTTGGAAACCATCAGCTTGGTGGTCTCGTCAAGGCCCTTGAAGGGCTCGTCCATTATTACGAGCTCGCCCTCGGCCATCAGCGCGCGGACAATGGCGACGCGGCGCTTCATTCCGCCGGAAAGCTCCTTTACCGGGCGGTAAAGGCTGTCTCCCAGCCCCACCTGAGTAAGCTGTGCTTCGATTTCGGCTTTGGTGACATTCTTCCCACAGACAATGCGAACGTTCGTCAGAGCCGAAAAATCCTCGCAGAGGCGCTCCTCCTGAAATATGCAGCTTATCTTTTCGGGCATCCCCTCGATTTCTCCGTCATCGAAAGGTATGAGCCCGAGCAGAATATTGAGCAGCGTAGTCTTTCCGCAGCCCGAGCGGCCCATAAGGCAGCTCAGCTCCCCTGCCGGAAAAACAGCATCAAAGCCGCGCAGAACATGGCGCTCGCCGAAGCTTTTTTCAAGACCGGAAATCACAATATCCATCACAGCGCCTCCAATCTCTTATAAAACTGCTTAAGCAGCAGAAGAAACAGCTTTTCAAATACTACGCTTACAACAATGATTACCGCTGTCCATGCAAACAACTGAGGTGAATCAAGATACAGCTTTGCCTGATAGAGCATTTCTCCGATAGAACCGCCCGGTATGCCGATTACTTCGGCAGCAACTCCGGACTTCCATGCAATACCCAAAGACAGGCTGCATGCGGAAATAAGATACGGTCTGAGCTGCGGTAAATAAATATACACAAACTGCTTGGCCCAGCTTAGCTTGAATACCTCGGCCATCTCCAGGAGCTTACCGTCCGTTGCAAGCAGGCCCTGCAGGACATTGGTATAGATAATAGGAATGACCATAAGGAAGGAAATAAATATGGACAGGTTTTGTACGTTGAGCCAAATAAGGCATAGGATAATAAAGGAAGCGACGGGAGTAGCCTTGATTATGGAGATAAAAGGCCACAGCAGTGATTCAACGACGCGAAAACGCGCCGCGATGACCGCCAGCACTGCGCCGATAGCCAGCGCGAGAAAATAGCCCACAACTATGCGCCTGAAGGAAAACCATATGGCGCTCCAAAAATCAAGCTTGACTACCATTTCACAAAGCTCCTGCGCCACCCTTATGGGGGTGGCGAGGAGAACGGTTTCATCAAGGAGCATTGCCGCCGCCTGCCAGATAAGCAGGGCGATAAAAACAGCGCAAAGCCGCTCTATTTTTGTTCTTTGAGGCGTTCTGCTTCTGTTTTTCACTGCGGGTCTCCCCTTTCCTTCTTATCTGCTGTAATAGAAATCATCACCGGGCAGCATGCCGCCGACGGAGGTGGGATTCTGCTCAAAGAGGACCTTGAAATAGCCCTCGATAACGGACTTCATCTCGGCGCCCTCATAGTATCTGATGTTGCAGTAAGGCAGAGCCTTTTCCGCGATGGGAGCCTTGACTATATCATACTGCTCTACGAGCTGAGCAGTCTCGGGAATATTGGTGTTGGCATACTCCATGGAGAGCTTGTACTCATCGAGGAAAGCGGCAAGCTGCTGGGGATACTTCTCGGCAAAGTCGCGGCGGACAGCCAGAACGCCGGTTACGAAAACGCTGCCGGTCTCAAGAGCGTCCCACTCCTCTACCATGTTGAGAGCAACGCGCAGACCCTCAATGTTGGTCTGGGCAACAGTTACGAAGGGCTGAGGCAGCATGGCCACGCCACCGCCATTCTTAAGAGCAGCCACTACCTCGGTGGCCTCGGACTTCCACTCCATGGTGACGTCCTTATCGGGGTCAAGGCCATTGGACTGGAGGATATAGCGCAGGGTGTATTCTACGACAGTGCCCTTACCGGGAGAATAAATGGTCTGACCGCGCAAATCCTCAACGGAATGGACGGTATCGCCGGTATCAACTATGTAGGTAACGCCGAGGGTGTTGATGGCAAGGAGCTGAACTGCTCCGTCGGTGTTATTATATACAATGGAAGCAAGGTTGGCGGGAACGGCCGCAACATCAAGCTCGCCCTTTATAAGCTTGGGAGACACTTCGTCGATGTTGGCGGCAAGGGTAAACTCGCAATCTACGCCGGAAAGACCCTTTTCAACATCGTCAAGGAACTTTACCATACCCATTGTGGTCGGTCCTTTAAGACCGCCGAGCCGAATAGTTACAGGCTCTTCAACAGGCTCAGGATCAGCTTCCGGAGTATTCTCGGGAGCTGCGTCGGGAGTTTTTTCAGGTTCCTCATTAGGAACAACGGTGTTGGGAATGTCGGTGCCGGAGCTTACGTCGTTTTGGCTCTGACAGCCGCCAAGAACGGCGAGGATCATTACCATTACGAGCAGAAAAGACATGATGCGTTTCATAAAAATACCTCCTATATTTTCGTAGTAAGCGTTTTGGAAGTGACCCCTTTGATCATTCCAAGCTTACCTGAAAGTGAGTTGACGGCAACAGGAGGAGCATCCATGACCAGACATATTATGCTCACGTCCTTTTTGCTGTAGGGCAAACCCATTCTTCCGATAATGTACTGACCAAAATCACTGAGCAGTTCATTTACCTGAGAAACAGCATGTTTGTCCTGAATAATGAGATTGACGATAGTTACTCTGTTTTCGCTTTCCATATTTACCTCCTGTAAAACAAAAAATTCCATGTCGGAAGACATGGAACATAGCCGGAGATAACAATGGCAGTGCCATCGCTTCCCATTCAGCAAATCGGTATTCCTATGCCTTTCCGTTTGGGGCGTACCCTTGCGGTCAGATCACTTTT
>CAYYLZ010000028.1:0-24425 GCA_964472725.1 uncultured Oscillospiraceae bacterium | reverse complement strand
GCGAAATACTTGTTGCTTACATAGCGGGGAACGAGACCGTCCTCCTGCATGTACTTGAGGAAAGAAGCCATCTGTTTGAGAGCGACAGCCTTGTCCTTGAAGAGCAGGGAAAGCAGCACGCTGTCGGAAAATTCCGCAATAGCCGCGCCGCCTCTGCCTGCGGTGTATTCGGGAGCGGTGATGCGCTTTTCGTTCAGGTCACGGTCGGGCTGCAGCGCCGTCCAAATGCAATATGCGGCGCGGATGTAAGCTTCGTCGTCACCGGGCAGCTTGATGGAGCCCAGGAACTTGTCAAACTCGGCGACGGTCTCGGCGGCAGTCTGCTCAACGGTCATGCCGTCCTCGGTGTAGGGCTCATCGAAGGAACTTTCGTATACTACGAAATCCATTTCGCCGTCGGCAGCGGGGTGAATATAAATTCTGGGATCTGGGTCGGACAGAGTCTCGAGACCCCACTGAGCGCGCACATCGACCTCGCCCTTGCGGGGAACATAGCGCAGCTTGATGCCGGAGGCGGCCATCATGGCGCCGCCGGGAATGAAATTGTCCTTAACGACACTGTTGCCGCCCATGAAAACAGCGGCACCCTTGCCTCTGCCGAAGAGCAGAGAAAGACCGTGGGAGTGGATAAGGAGCTTGTTGGGCAGGGCGATAGCCAGCTCGGCCCAGTTTTCGCCGGCTTCGATCCTCACCTTTCCGCCTTCGCACTTGGCGGAGTAGGGGACGGGCTCGGTGCCGACGCAGGGGGTAATGAGGGAGAGGCGCAGACTGCCGGGATTATCCTCGTCAGGTGTTACGCCCACATAGAGCGCGTTAGGCTCTGCGTCCATGCAAAGCAGGAGACGGGAGATGGGGCGGCAGAAAAGCTCGCGCGTCAGATCCATTGCTAATTTCAACTGATATTTCCCCTTTCTGTGTTTTATATTTTAAATTTATTTCATACCGAATTTGTCAACGAAGCAGCCAAATTTCTTCTTCAGCGCTGCCATCTGTTCGAGGTCAGACGCTCTTTCCGGGTCATATTTGCGCATGGAGAACCAGTCCTCCAGCAGAGCCAGCCAGCGGGTCTGACCGCCGATGTCGTACATCACGGCGTCCTCTTCAACAACAAAGGAACGGGAGGCGTATTTGGGTATCTTCACAAGGCTGTCCTGACCGACGACAAATTCCTCGTCGTATATCTTGAAACGCACCTTGCCCTCGGTGATGTAGAAAAGATCCTGAGCGGGAGTGTAATCCTCCCATGCTGCGCAGAAGCCTGTCTGCATTTCGGCGCGCCACAGCTCCTTTTTGCCGCCGTATTCCCAGCGGGCGACCATCATCTTCATAACCGCTCCGCCGATATCGAAGCTGGCGGCGGGATTGGCGGGGTCTTTTACCTCGACCATGTCCTCCACGGGGACTTCCCTGAAGATTGAACGCTCACGCATGTGAAGGTCGATGTTTTCGCAGAGCAGGGCAAATACCTTCGGATCCTTTTTTGCGTCGGGATAATGCTGCTCAAGGATATTTGTGGCTACGGAGTCATCGGCGCAGTTCCAGTCAAGGAAAGCGCCGCGAAACTGAACGTCGTCCCGGAACACAAAGCCGTGAGCCTGATAGGGCTGCATGTGGATAATGCGAGGCGCGTCGACGCGGGTCTTTTTGCCGTTTATGTAGAAATCCATGCTGCCGGTCTCCACGAAGAAGGTCTCGTAGCCGGCGTGATGCTCATGGGTGAAAACTGTGTCCGGAGAAAGGTCAGCCGCCTTGCGCATGAGGGAGTCAGTGAAGGTGAAGTTCCTGTCCATACCCTCCGGCATGACGATAGTCCTCTGCTCCTCGGAGACGGTGCCGTCGGTGTTGTAGCCGCAGGTGGGGAAGAGCCAGTATTCAGGGTCCTTGATATTGATGTAATAGGGATTCTTCGCCATGCTTATCACTCCTTAAAAATATATTTAATACTATTATAACTTTATTGCATAACGCTGTCAAAACAAATAGGAAGTAAATGGAATAAAATTTGCCAATAGCCGCAGCAGAGTAACTGCCAAACTGTATTTGCTGCGGAGATGCTTCGCTGCGCTCGGCATGACAAGCTTTTGGTTTTGCGGGTGTTGATTACTGCGCCGCACTACTGTAGGGCGGCTTGCCCACAAGCCGCCGCGGCAGGGGCGCGCCCCTGCCCTACATTTACGGTTAAAACTGATTCGGTGAACGTAGGGCGGAGGCGCGCCTCCGCCGCAAAACAACAAAACCCTTGACAATATTGCTCAGTTACTCTATACTGAAACCAAGAAAGTAAAGAAAGTAAAGAATTCTTGGAGGTAATCGCTATGGAAATCGCAAAAATATCAAGCAAGGGTCAGATAACTCTTCCCATCTCCGTCCGAAAGAAGCTGAAGCTGAAGAGCGGCGACCAGGTGGTAATACAGGAGGAAAACGGACGCTTTTACTTTGACAATGCCGCGCTGGTGGCATTCACCCGCATAGAGCAGGCCTTTGACGGCGCTGCCGAGGAGGCGGGCTTCGCCAACGAGCAGGCGATGCAGGATTATGTGGAGGAGCTGCGTAAGGAGACCGAGGGAGAATAACCCATGACAATAATGCTGGACACCGATGTTTTGGTGTCGGTTATATTCTTTCCCTCGGAGCGAACGCGAAAGTTCGTCCATGAGGTGAGTGACCGGCATCACATCGTGCTCTGCGACTGCGTTATCCGGGAGCTTGAAACGGTAGTAGAGCGGAAGCTCCCCGACAGGAAAACGGCTATGGAACAGTTCCTTATTGCGCTGCCCTACCGATTGGTAACGACCGACGGAGGGCAGGGCAGAGCGAAGCGCGTCCTGAATGCCGCCATAGCGGAAGATGTGGATATGCTCATCAGTGGCGACCGAGCCATGCGCAGCGGCCGCCGGGAGAGCTTGCGTATTCTTACAATGTCGGAATTTTTAGGGAGGATGCTTATGAGAAAAATGCTCTCATGGAAAATGGTGCTGCGCGCCCGCTTGAAAACGGCGCTGACGCTGCTGCTGATAACCGCGTCCACCTTCCTTTTCCTGTATAACCTGCTGGAATATACCATGACCAACCGCCAGTATCAGGAGGCCATGGCTCAGTACTGGGGCAACCTGACCCTCGACCGCCCCACCATGGCTGACGGGGAATCTACACCCGATATGCTTGACGAGTATCAGGGGAAAATCTTTCTGTCGGATAAAGCCAATCCCGCGTATCTTGATAAACTGCCATATGAAGAATATCACAAGCAGGGAATAACCGGCGCAGATATTGAGGAAATAATGGCGCTGCCCTATGTTGATGATATAAGTGCCCGCTATATGACGGCGGGAGTTTCCGATAAATTTACCCGCATCGATACCCACAGCGTGGGGCAGGATATGCGATTTGATTTTAACGAACACAGTGCCCGAATGGTAATAGAAGCTACAGTGGAGAAACATGATGCTACAGGAAGCCTTCCGTATGCTATGGTCTACGGTTATGGAATGGACACACCCGAAATACTGACCCGCAATATTTTGGTCAGTGATGTCAAGGTGCTGGCAGGCGACCCTGTGTGGCTGGAGCAGGAGGATCATCATAATAAAGAGGGCGAATATCGTATCAACTATACGGTGAGCGGGCCTGAAACAATAGCAAACAACGAGTATATTTTTTACCTTGGCTCCAGTGGAGCGGGTACATATTATCAAGTGAACCACATGGACGAAAGCTTCAAGGAATCGCTGATACCGGGCGAAAGATATGTTTTCGTCTGCCGCGTTGAGACTAAGGACTATATGGCATCGGGGGAAAGCACCTTCGGCTACCTCTATCTTGGTGATGACAGCCTTTATAACTGGTGGCCTTATGCCTATGACATCACCGACCTGCCCGCGGATTATATCGAGGGCGAGGAGTTCGCGCCCCTGCGCGAACTGATTCAAATAACCAACGACGATATCCACACAATGGACGTTATATATACCGAGGATATGCGTACTATCCGACGTTATCAGGAAGGTAAGCTCCTGCTGATGGAGGGGCGCCTGCTCAATGAGCAGGACACTGCCGATAAAAACCCCGTTTGCCTTGTCTGCGATACCTTTGCCGAGGAATATGACCTTGAGGTTGGCGATAAGATAAGCCTTCGGCTGGGTGACAAGCTTTTTGAGAATTACGCGCCCATCGGTGCTGTGGCGGGCTTTAGAGGGCGCTATGCGGATAATTTCACCGAGGCGCAGGACTTTGAAATAGTTGGTATTTACCATGAGACGGGCATAGAAACGCTCAAGCCTAATTTACGTTACTGGGCATATTCGGAAAATGCGGTTTTCGTGCCGCAGAGCTTTCTGCCTGTCAGCGATGAAGCCTTGGCTGAGTGGGAGTTCAGTCCTGCCGATGTAAGCCTCATTGTAAGTAATGCGGATAATATAACAGCTTTTGCCAATGAAGTACTGCCCGTACTTTCGGAAATGGGTTATGTTACATATTACTCCGACCTCGGCTGGCCGGAAATAAGCAAGCAGCTGAAGCAGACGGGGCTGCTGTCCCTGCTGAAGCTCATAACATTCTCTGTTGCGGTAGTGCTGGTTCTGCTGCTGACAATGTACTTGTTCGTTATCCAGCGAAAGAAGGAATTTGCGGTAATGCGCGCGCTGGGCTGCCCCAAGAGAAATGCGGTTACGGTACTGCTGTTCCCGCTGTCCATGCTGGCAGTACTGGGAGTTGCACTGGGCGCGGGTATGGCGGTGTGCTATACCACCGTGACACTAACTGACAAGCTGCAGAGTTATGCTCAGTTCGGACACACTATTGACGGCAGCATACCCGTTGCGGAGGTGCTGCTGAGTATAATCGGCTGCTTTGCGCTGCTGATGATATTCGCGGCTGCGGGACTTATGTATATTGCCCGCATGAACCCGCTGGAGCTGCTGCAGGGCGGTCAGCGCTCGAAAAAACGCAAAATCAAAAAAGTAAAGCAGGAAAGTACTCCTGCAGAGCTTAATATGGCTGCAATTCGCAGCCTTGAGCCGCTTGAACAGCATGGCAAGCCTGCCGCGGGCTTTATGCGCCGTTATATACTGCGCCATGCCCGTCGCTCCCTTGGAAAATCACTGCTGCTTGTTCTTGTGACTGCGCTGCTCTTCGGTGCCATGGGTCAGTTCGCGGCAGTGCGCGATTCCTATCGGGAACTTTACCGGACCGTGGACGTGAAGGTGCGCTTCCTCGACTTCGAGCATTACAAGGCGAAAAATCTTACAGAAAGCGAGTATGTCACCGGCGGCTACTTTGAGTATAATTACGATCGCGGAGAAATGCCCATACCCGGCAGCGACCGGCGTGAGCGCGTTTACGGCAGATACTGCCTCAGCAATAATCTGCGATATCGGCTGAAAGCCAATGTTACCTTCCTTGAAGGATATTCCGAGGATACGGTCATGGATGTGAATGAACGTATCTGCATCATGCCCCGCCATATGATGGAAAGGCTTGGCGCGGAGCTTGGCGACATTGTTGAACTCAATGAGTTCATGTTCCAGGAATACGCCATGGCAATGAGCGGACTTACGGAAGAGGAAGGCGCTGAGCTTTATCACCGCCACAGCGTAAAGACAAAGGTGGTCGGCTGCATAGAAACCGGCGACGATACAATTTATATACCCTTGGCGGCAAACGGATATTTCAAGTCCATTTTCCATACAACCTATCTCAGCGTGGCGGAGTTCAGCCTAAGCGATTATCATAAGGCACTGGAACTGCAGGATTACGCAAAAACGCTCCTTGAACCCACCGACCGGCATCAACCACGCTTCTCAATGGATACAGCGGAGGCTGACCGCGTGTACAACACCTATCAAATGATTGAGACCCTTTATCCAATTGCCTTTGCGACAGCCGTGCTTATCGGCGCAATAATTGTGGGCCTGCTTATTCTGCAAAGAGCCAAAGAGGCGGCGACCCTGCGCGTATTGGGTACTACCAAGAGCAGGACGCGGTCGCTGCTCACCGTGGAGCAGATACTGCTGTGCATTCTCGGTATTATACTGGCGCTGGCGGTGCTGGTGACCCTCAACGGAGCGGGAATAATGAAAACCGCCGAGGCAATCGGTCTGTATATCGCGGTACATGTAATTGCCTGCCTTGTGGGATGCGTCGCCGCTGCTGTAAGCGTGACGAAACATAAGGCTCTTGAGCTGCTGCAGGTGAAAGAATAGGAGGAAAGCCATGTCGAATTTAGTATTGGAAAATGTATCCTACGTATATCGCAATGCGGAAACTGCCGCAGTGAAAAACGCAAGCTGCGAATTTGAAAACGGCAGCTTTTACGCCATCATCGGCCCCTCCGGCAGCGGTAAATCCACTATGCTCTCCATGCTTGCCGGACTCGACCTGTCCACCTCGGGCGAGGTTCGTTTTCAGGGCGAAAGCCTGAACGACATGGATCTTGACCGCTATCGCAGGGAGTCTATAACCATGATTTTTCAGGCCTTCCATCTGTTCCCGCTGATGACGGTGCTGGAAAACGTCTGCTATCCCATGGAGCTATGCGGAATGCATACCAAGAAGGCAAAGGAGAGGGCTAAACCCCTGCTGGAAAGCGTGGGGATAGGTGCGGAGAAGCATAACCGATTTCCCGCCAACCTTTCCGGCGGCGAACAGCAGCGTGTGGCTATCGCCCGTGCGCTGGCAACCGGCGCGAAAACCGTTCTTGCCGATGAGCCTACCGGCAACCTGGACGCAGCAAATACCGTAAATGTAATTGAAATACTTCGTGCGCTGGCTCACGAAAAGGACTATTGCGTCATCGTCGTCACCCACGACCCCGAGGTTTCCGACATGGCGGACGTGGTCTACCGCATGAAGGACGGCGTCCTGACCCGCGAAAGATAATAGTGTGTAGAATTGAAAAGCAGACATGGCTTGCCATGTCTGCTTGAGACTGTCAAAAAACTATAGTCAGCAGTTGCAACAAGGCAAGCCTTCCCCCTGGAGGGGAAGGTGGCAGTCGCGTTGCGACTGACGGATGAGGGGACGGCACGAAGTGCCGAAAATATAGTAGTTAAGCCATTTTTGCCGCTTACGCGGACCCTCATCAGTCGGCTTCGCCGCCAGCTTCTCCTCAAGGGAGAAGCCATGCATTACTCGTACATTCTACTAAGGCACGGACGTGCAGCAAACTTTTTTGACACACTGAAGCAGACATGGCTTGCCATGTCTGCTTTTGCGTTGCGGCAAAACTTTTGTTTTCGCGGCTTGCGTTTTTCGTGGCAAGAGATATAATGGAGGTATAAATCTATGGAGGTGTTACCTCATGTATGACATTATAATTCACGGCGGTACCGTGGCCGACGGAAGCGGCGGCGCGCCCTTCAAGGCGGACATTGCGGTGCTGGACGGTAAGATAGCAGGCATCGGCGATTTTGCATCGGCTGAGGCAAAGAGTAAAATCGACGCAGCGGGACGCTGGGTGACTCCCGGCTTTTTCGATATGCACTCCCACGCCGACCTTACGGCAATGCTTTGCCCGGATATGGAGGGCCTGCTGGGGCAGGGCGTGACAAGCGTATTCACAGGCCACTGCGGCATGACTATGGCGCCCATCGGCGACTACTTCGTGGGTATGCTGGAGGACGTGAAGGCCTTTGAGGAGATATCGCCCCTTATCACCTACGGTAAGGGACCGGGAAACTATCCCGCGGCGGACTCACCCAGCCTGCGCCGCGCCTTTGAAAAACGTTTCGGCGTGAAAATGGACTGGACGAGCTTCGGTGACTTCCGGGAATACCTGCGCCAAACCGGAGTGGGCGCGCACATGTATATGCTGGTCGGCCATGCTCAGATACGCATGGCGGCCATGGGTATGGATTATAAGCGCACCGCCACTCAGGAAGAGATAGACATTATGAAAACTCACGTGGTTGAAGCTATGGAGTCCGGCGCATTGGGGCTCAGCTTTGGCCTTGACTACGCACCCGGTATTTTTGCCGACGACAATGAGCTTTATCAGCTGGCGGAGTGCCTTGTACCCTATAAAGGCATTCTCGCCGCCCACACCCGTCGCAGGGGCAAAAAGCCCGGTGCGGCTCGTGAGCATACGGAGATGCAGGGCTACCGCGATCTGATGGAGATAGGTCTCAAAACCGGTCTGCATGTGCATATAAGCCACATCAGCAGCGGCTTCGACGTAAAGCCCGCCGACCAGGAACTGCAGGATGCCTGCGGCAGACGTACACTGGCTATCATCGAAGAGTACCGCGCCAAGGGCGCCCATGTTACATGGGATACACTGGTGCCGGATTACATTCCCTGGTTCTTCTTTCCGGAGCTGGCAGGCGTGTTCAAGTATTTTATCGAGCTTTGCGGCGGCAAGACGGCGTTTTGCGAGAAGCTGAAAAGCCCCACCTACCGCGCGGAGCTTACGAAGAGCATAAAGGAGGGCAAAAATCCCTCTTTCGGAATGCTCATTGAGGACATGGAAATACTGCGCTGCAAAAATGAAAGCTACGTAGGCCGCAGACTCAACGAGATCGCGTCCGAGCAGGGCAAGACGCCCCTTGAAATGGCCTTTGATATGCTCATGGAGGACGCGGATACCTGTTACCGTCAGCCACCCTTGGGCGGTCCCAAGGAAACGGTGGACAGAGTTTTCGCCGAGGCGGAAGAGGCCGGCATGGGTCTTGATAACTGCGCTTACGACTACGACTTCGAGGGCGAGCGCCCGGATATGCCCCGTGACCGCAGCACTCCCACCAGCTACTGCGGCATGATAACGTTTTTTGAGAAGCGCAGCGATATTCCCTTTGAAAAGCTGGTGCAGAAGCTTACCGGCAACGCCGCCAGGGCTATCGGCATAAGCGACCGCGGCTTCCTGCGGGAGGGTATGGCGGCGGATATCCTTGTCATCGACAGGGAGAACCTGCGCAGCAATGAAAACTTTGTTGACCCCCGGCAAAAGCCCGACGGTATCGACTACGTTATTGTGGACGGCAGAGTTGCCGTGGATCATGGAGAGCACAGCCATATCCGCGCGGGCAGAATAATAGAGAGAATGCGTTGAAAAAATCCGCTGAGAGCGGTATAATAAATAAGTTATTTTATGAGTAAAGAGGTTTTGTGATATGTATATTACAAACGATATTAAGTATATCGGCGTAAACGACCATAACGTAGATCTGTTTGAGGGTCAGTATGTGGTGCCTAACGGCATGGCATATAATTCCTACGTCATCATGGACGAGAAGATCGCCGTCATGGACACCGTGGACGCCAACTTCACCCATGAGTGGCTGGATAATCTGCAGAATGTTCTCGGCAGCAGAAAGCCCGATTACCTCGTTGTTCAGCACATGGAGCCCGACCATTCCGCCAATATTCTCAACTTCACCAAGGCATATCCCGGGGCAAAGATAGTTTCCTCCGTGAAGGCCTTTGGCATGATGAAAAATTTCTTCGGCACCGATTTTGCCGATAAGCAGGTCGTAGTAGGCGAGGGCGATACACTGTCCCTTGGCAAGCATCAGCTTGCATTCGTTACCGCGCCCATGGTGCACTGGCCCGAAGTCATCGTTACCTACGATGCTACCGATAAGGTGCTCTTCTCCGCAGACGGCTTCGGTAAGTTCGGCGCTCTTGACGTTGAAGAGGATTGGGCATGCGAAGCAAGACGCTATTACATAGGCATTGTCGGCAAGTACGGCACTCAGGTGCAGAATCTGCTGAAAAAGGCTGCGGGTCTGGATATTCAGACAATCTGCCCACTCCACGGTCCTGTGCTCACCGAAAATCTTGGCTATTACCTTGACCTGTACAACACCTGGTCCAGCTATCAGCCCGAAGAGGACGGCATAATGATCGCCTATACCTCCGTTTACGGCAACACTAAGAAGGCTGTCATGCAGCTTGCCGAAAAGCTGCAGGCCAACGGCTGCCCCAAGGTTGTCGTCAATGACCTTGCCCGCTGCGACATGGCTGAGGCTGTTGAGGACGCATTCCGCTACAGCAAGCTGGTTCTTGCCACCACTACCTATAACGCGGAGATTTTCCCCTTCATGCGCGACTTTATCCATCACCTCACCGAGCGCAATTACTCCAACCGCACCGTTGCTTTCATCGAGAACGGCAGCTGGGCGCCCCTTGCCATAAAGGTAATGAAGGGTATGCTTGAAAAGAGCAAGAATCTGACCCTTGCCGAAAATAACGTCACCATAATGTCCGCCCTCAACGAAGAGAGCACTGCTCGCCTTAACGCGCTGGCTGACGAGCTTTGCCGCGACTACCTCGCAAAGCAGGACGCCACCGCCAATAAGAACGATCTTGCCGCCCTGTTCAACATCGGCTACGGCCTTTATGTGGTCACCTCCAATGACGGCAAGAAGGACAACGGACTTATCGTAAATACCATTTCTCAGGTCACCAATACTCCCAACCGCATCGCCGTTACCATCAACAAGGACAATTACTCTCACCACGTAATCAAGCAGACCGGCAAGATGAACGTCAACTGCCTTACCGTGGAAGCTCCCTTCAAGGTCTTTGAGTGCTTCGGCTTTGCCAGCGGCAGAAGCGTGGATAAGTTCGCCGAGTGCGAGCCTCCCCGTTCCGATAATGGTCTTGTGTTCCTGCCCCGCCACATCAATTCCTTCATGTCCCTGAAGGTGGAGCAGTACGTTGACCTTGATACCCACGGCATGTTTATCTGCTCCGTTACCGAGGCAAGAGTTATCTCCGATAAGGAGACCATGACCTATACCTATTATCAGAACAACGTAAAACCCAAGCCCGCCACCGACGGCAAGAAGGGATTCGTCTGCAAGGTCTGCGGCTATATCCATGAGGGTGACACCCTGCCCGAGGATATAGTATGCCCCCTCTGCAAGCATGGCGCGGCTGACTTTGAGCCTATAGTGTGAAAGATATGACAGGATTCAGCGAAAAAGTATTTTTGAAAATTGATCCGCCTACCGAGGACTCCGCCGCAGGCGACCAGCAGCGCATAAAACAGGCGCTTGCCGAGGCGGGATTTGAGCGGGTGGATATGCCGCTGAAGGTACTGCGCAAGCTGTACCCTCTTTGCCGCGACTGCGGCTATGAGATAACCGTGTCGCTGGTCTGCCGTGAAAACGGCTGGACAATGGTGGACGTGGAAGCCGGCGACTGCCGCGCAAAGCATTACGGCCTTGCGGTGGACTACGGCTCCACCAAGCTTGTAATGCAGCTTGTGGACATGAACAGCGGCGAAGTCATTGCGGAAGAGCGGGAGACCAACGGCCAGGTGGTATACGGAACGGATATTCTCACCCGTATTACCTATACCCTTGAAGATCCCGCCCATTTCGAGGATATGCAGCGCGTTACCGCCCAGACCTTCGACCGGGTGCTTGAGCGCATCAGCAACAGCACCGGAATTGACGCGGCGGGCTGCCCCGGCATGATAATTTCCGGCAACACCACCATGATACACTTCCTGCTGAAGCTGGACGCATGGACGGTTTTCGCCTCCCCCTACGCGCCCGTGACCAGTTCTCCCGGCTGGTTTCACGGCGAGGAGCTGGGCATGAAGTTCCGGGGCATGGTGTACATCATTCCCTCGGCCTCCAACTACGTCGGCGGCGATATCATCAGCGGTCTGCTTAAGCTGGATATCCATAAAAACGAGCAGCCCAGCATGTTCTTCGATATCGGTACCAACGGCGAGCTGGTGGTTGGCTGTAAGCACTGGATGATGGCCGGCGCAGGCGCTGCAGGCCCCGCCCTTGAGGGATATATCAGCAAATACGGTATGCGTGCCGATGACGGCGCTATTGATACCGTGAAGATAAGCGGCAGGGAACTGACGTATACGACCATCGGCGGCGTGGCCCCCGTGGGTATATGCGGTTCGGGTATAATCGACCTGCTTGCCCAGATGCGCCTTAACGGCTGGATAAATATCGCCGGTGCGCTGGAACCCGAGGCCTCCGATAAGGTTCGCTTTATCGAAGAGGAGGGCGAGTGGGCGGCGGTTTACGCCGAAGCCGATGAGTCCGGCAACGGCAAACCCCTGTACTTCTCGCAGACGGATATCCACCAGTATATTGATACCAAAGCGGCAGCTTATATCATGATCGAGTGCCTGCTGGAAACGGCGGGCTGCAGTGAAAAGGATTTGGCGCACTGCTATCTCTCCGGTGCGTTTGCGGCTCATTCCGACCTTGAGTCGGCAATAACCATCGGCATTTTTCCCGACCTGCCCCGGGAGAAATACAGCTGCATCAATAACACCTCTCTGGAGGGCGCGCGTATACTGCTCCTTGACCGAAACAGACTTGCGGAGCTGGAACAGCTGGCGGAAAGCATTTACTGCGTGCAGTTCGCGTCCATACCGGACTTCATAGTCCGTATGCAGGCTGCCAAGTTCATTCCTCATACGGATATGGAGCGTTATCCCAGCATAAAAGAAAAACTTGAAAAACTTAAAAAGGAGATATGAGAATATGAAAAAGTATGTATGTGACATTTGCGGCTGGACTTACGATGAGGCTGCCGGTGACCCCGAGCACGGCATTGCCCCCGGCACCAAGTTCGAGGATCTGCCCGCTGACTTCGAATGCCCCCTCTGCGGCGTCGGCAAGAGCGATTTTTCCGAAGAATAATAGATGAAAAACCTTTCAGCCGTCGGCATTTTTGCTGACGGCTGAGTTTATGTACGCTAAATATTTACAACGGGCATTGACAAGCGGTTATCAAACATATATTATTGAAATAATAAAAACTTTTTCGAAAGTTTTGCCCGCCCTGGGGTGGAACTAAAAAATCAGAAAGGAAGATGTTTTATGAGCGTCCCGAAGTTTGATCCTAAGGAACTGGAGATCGTCGGTACCAAGCCCGGCATGTTTGGCATGGGTGAAACTCCCATTTACAATTATCCCTGCACCGTCCGCGAGGCTGTAAAGGCCACCTTCCGCCGTGAGCCTTACTGGCAGTGCTTTGCCGGTGATATGAAGATGATGACCCCCAAGGTAAACCCTGATAATATTGCCCGCGCCTTTGTTTTCGAGGCAGAGAGAGTTGAGCCTCAGGCTGACGTTCTTATTGCAGATATGTTCGGCATAGAGTGGGAGTATATCCCCACCGCAGGCGGCTCCATGGTTCGCCCCGGCAAGCCCTTTGCCGAGGACGCTGAGGAACTGCTGGAGAAGGTTCAGTGGCCTGACGTTGACAGCTGGGACTGGGCAGGCAGCGCCGAAGCCAATAAGGACTATTTCAGCGAGGATACCTATAACACCATCTGCTTCCTCAACGGCTGGTTTGAGCGTCTTATTTCCATGATGGAGTTCGAGGGCGCACTCATGGCTCTGTACGATGAGGAGCAGAAGGAAGCCGTCAAGACCTTCCTTGACAAGCTCTCCGACCTCTATATCAAGATCCTCGGCCACTGCATCGACGCATATCCTTTGCTGGACGGTTTCTCCATGCATGACGACTGGGGCGCACAGAAGGAGACCTTCTTCTCTCCCGAACTCTGCGCCGAGATGATAGTCCCCGCAATGCGCAAGGTAACCGATTACCTCCACAGCTGCGGCAAGACCTGCGAGCTCCATTCCTGCGGTCAGAACCTGAAGCAGGTTCCCAACATGATCGCCGCCGGTTGGGACGCATGGTTCCCCCAGAATATTGTTGACTCCCGCGAGGTCTATGAGCTTTACGGCGATAAGATCCTCATCGGCGTAGACCCCCGCATCGACATCGAGGGCAAGACCGACGACGAGATCCGCGCAGCAGCCCGTGAGTTTGTTGACAAGTACATGCAGCCCGGCAAGCCCTGCTTCTTTGCATACTCCGCAGCTACCGGAAACCGTGTATTTGGCGAAGAGCTGTACGCATACTCCCGCAAGAAGGCCTGCGGCGAAGTTTAAGGTGACAAATTAATCGGTACATTAATTGTCACATTAAGGAGAAACTCATGAAAGTTCTTACATTCCCTATAGGCGATAACCCCAATGTATTTCTGCGCTGCTATATTCAGGACACCATGATGCCCGGTATGAAGCTGCCTGCAGCCGTTCTCTGCCCCGGCGGAGCATACGTTGCTCTCAGCTCTGAGGAAGAAATGGCCGCAAGCTTCGCAGGCATCGGCTATCACGCCTTCGTCCTGTTCTATTCCATCGGGCTGCGCTGCGCATGGCCTCAGCCTGTCATCGAGGCCTCCATGGCCATGAAGCTCATTCGTGAGCACGCAGATGAGTGGGGCGTAAATACCGATCAGATCGTTATCGCGGGCTTCTCCGCCGGCGGTCACGTAGCCTCCGGTCTCGGCGTTCTGTGGAACGACGCTGAGGTTCAGGCGAAAGCCGGCTGCACCGGCGAGGAGAATAAGCCCAACGCAATGCTCCTTTGCTTCCCCTGCATCAATATCGACATGCCCGTTTTCGAGAACAACAAGCTGGTGGTCAAGCCCATCAAGAACGAAGAACTTATCGGCGACCATACGCCTCCCGCATTCGTTGTTCACTCCTACGGCGACAAGATGGTTTCCATGGAGCAGTCCACCCGCTTTGTTTACTCCATGAGCAAGCACGACCGCCCCGTTGAGTATCATCTGTATACTCCCGGCGATCACGGTGCTGTCTGCAACATCACTCCTCTCGGCACTCCCGAGGGTATGGTAGGCCCCTGCAAGGACGATTGGATGCCCCGTCTGCGGGTATGGCTGGACGACCTTTGGCACCCCAAGAAGTACGAGGCACCTCCCATGATGATGCCCAATGCATTCACCACCCGTGAGCATTTCGAAACTCTCGCCTGCCTTATCCCCGGCATGGGTATGCCCACTCCTCCCGGTATAACCGAGATGAGCAAGCTGGGCGACATCGCCGACAACCCTGCCGCAATGGCAATTCTTTGCGAGTATGCTCCCGTTCTCAAGGGTCTTGATATCGACGAGACTGCCCGCAGCTTCACCATTGCAAACTGGCTGGAGTATTCCGGCTACGCCTGCGCCAACTTCATGACCGGTGCTGTTGCCTCCGAAAAAACCAAGGAGTGCATCGCCCGCCTGCAGGCTCTGTAAAACTACAACTACAATCAAAGCCCCAAATTCCTCGGAATTTGGGGCTTTGATATTTTACCAACCGGTGAGGTAGCCGGATACGTGCCAGTTGTCACCGTCAAGGGTCACAATGCCGATGAGGGAACGGGTTTTGGAACCTTCCGGAACGTCGGAGTCGCTGCCTGCGTAGTCCGCGCCGTCCGGGATAACGGCGGGAGGTGCGTCCGTGACGGGAGTGTAGATTATCTCAAAAGTATAATACTGCTGGCTGTCGCCAATGAAATCCACAGAGCGGTAATATGCCGTTTCCTTCTCGGCGGGGAACACGGTGAAAGTACCGTAGCTCCATGCAAAGGGATTTTCGGGACGCAGGCTGAGCCTTACGTCTATGCTTACCTGAAGATATATTGCGGCGGCGTCGAGATAACTCAGTTCTGCTGCGGGCACGACCATCATTCCGGTGTCGGGGTCTATGCCGGCTGCTGCCTGAGCGGCGCGGTATTCTGCGGACTCATATTTTGAAAGCCATGTGTAATACATCTCATCTTCGTAGTCCTGCAGGGTGGGCGTGAGCCATATAATTTCGTCATCTGTGGTGAGCTGCAGGGCACCTATGCCCTCGTATATGCAAAGAGAGTAGCCGTTGTCCTCAAGATGAAGCTCGAAAAATGCGCGGCCTGCAATATCGTCGGGAGCGGGGCTTTCACGCCATGCGTAGTCGCCAAAGGAGTTGCGCTGCCATGTGTCCGTAAATGTGGCGAGAGCTGTACCGTTGGCGCAGGTGAGGGTCAGCGATATAGAAGCATCGGCATTGTCGAAGGTTTTGATGGCCTTGGTGAAAGCTTGATGGCGGGCAATACCGGGGTCGAGTGTTGCTGACGGAGTGGGGGCTGCAGTGCTTGGGGGCGTTTCTTCCGACGGTGTCGATGGGGCAGGCTTGGGTGTGCAGCTGCACAAAAGCAGACTGAGCGCCAGCGCTGCGAAAATGTATCTTTTCATAAAATCCCCCATTCCTTTGATTTGATGTGATAATTATAGCATTGAGGTGATGTGCGAACAAGTATTTTGAACGAAATGCGCATGTTCTGATACGAAATGTGGAAATTGCCGAAGAAGTGGTGTATACTGGTTAAAAACAACGCCTTTGGAGAGATGCCGATGAAAACCAAGCTTCCGCCCCGATTTTGGGTAGCCCTCACGCTGGTAAGCCTGATAGGTCAGGTGGCGTGGGTAGTTGAGAATATGTACCTCAACGTATTCATTTATAAAATGTTCCGCGCCACTGCGGGAGATATTTCTCTCATGGTGGCCGCCAGCGCCGTTGCCGCCACGCTGACTACGGTGCTTATTGGCGCGCTGTCCGATAAGGTTGGTAAGCGCAAGCTGTTTATCTGCGCGGGCTATATCCTGTGGGGCGTGTCCGTGTTCTGCTTTGCCCTGCTGGATACGGGACGCATCGGGGCAATGTTCCCCATGGCGGCCTCCGCTGCGGCGGTGGGCGTGTCGCTGACTATAATCCTTGACTGCGTTATGACCTTTTTTGGTTCTTCCGCCAACGACGCCGCCTTTAACGCATGGCTCACCGACAGTACCGACCGCTCCAATCGCGGCGCTGCCGAGGGCGTGAACGCCATGATGCCCCTTGTGGCTATCCTTGTTGTATTCGGCGGCTTCATGGCCTTCGACCTTGACAAAGCGGAGAGCTGGAGCGCTATTTTCACCATTATCGGCGCTGTGGTAACGCTGGTTGGCATACTGGGTATCTTCCTTATTAAGGACAGCGATACCAAGCCCAGCGAAACCGGCTATTGGGCGAATGTGATTTGCGGCTTCCGTCCCTCCACCATCGCGGCGAATGCCCGGCTGTACGCAAGCCTTGCCGCTTTCATAGTCTTCAATATCTCCATTCAGATTTTTATGCCCTATCTTATCCTATATTATGAGGTTTCCCTGGGCATGACCAACTACGTTTTCGTAATGGCTCCCGCCATTATCCTTGCCGCTGTGGTGACTGCATTCTGGGGCAGGGCGTACGATAAAAAAGGCTTCCGCAGCTCCGGCCTTGTGGCTCTTGCGTGGCTGCTGGCGGGCTATGTGGTGCTCTATATTTTCCGCTCCACCGCGCCTGTGTTCATCGGCTCGCTGCTGATGATGTGCGGCTACCTTGCGGGCATGGCGGTTTTTGGTGCCCGTATCCGTGACCTTACACCCAAGGGCAAGGCGGGCATGATGCAGGGTGTGCGCATATTCTCTCAGGTGCTTGTACCCGGCGTTATCGGCCCCTATATCGGCAAAACCGTGCTGAAAAACGCGGAGCAGATACTCAATAACGACGGCACTTACTCTTTTGTACCCAACGCGAACATTTTCCTGGCGGCGCTGATACCCGCTGCGCTGGTACTCATATTCCTGCTGCTGACCGGCTCGGGAAAGCCGCCCCGTACCCAAAAACTTACAACGCCCTTTGAGGAAACGGGGGAGGGCTGGGCAGAATATCCCCGCCCGCAGATGAAGCGTGAGTCTTATTTCTCCCTCTGCGGTCAGTGGTCGCTGGCGGTAGAGAAGGAGGGAATGGAAGCGCCCCTCGGCGATATAAACGTGCCTTACCCGCCGGAGTCACGTATATCCGGCATTGAGCGTCAGCTTGAAGAGGGGGAGCGCTATATCTATCACCGCAGCTTTTCGCTGCCCGAAGATTTCATCAAAGACCGGGTGCTGCTCCATTTTGGTGCAGTCGACCAGATTGCAAAGGTATACGTCAACGATACCCTCGCCGGTGAGCATGAGGGCGGCTATCTGCCCTTTACCCTCGATATTACAGACCTGCTGAAAGAGGACGAGAATGCGCTGCGGGTAGAAGTCAGTGACGAGCTTGACCATGAGCTTGCGTGGGGCAAGCAGCACCGTGACCGCGGCGGCATGTGGTATACCCCAATCAGCGGTATATGGCAGCCCGTGTGGCTGGAAAGCGTGCCGGAAAGCTATATCCGCAGCATAAAAATCACAACTACCCACCATAGCGTTACTATTGAAACCGAGGGCGGCAGCGAGAATAAGGCGCTGTTCATCGGCACCAATATGTACTCCTACAGCGGCGACAGCATTACCGTTGATATAAGCGAACCACACCTGTGGTCGCCCGATGACCCGCACCTTTATGACTTCGTGCTGGTTGCCGGATCGGATAAGATAGAGTCCTATTTCGCCCTGCGCACCGTCAGCGTGGAGAGCGTGAACGGACAGGCCTATATCTGCCTTAACGGTAAGCCCATGTTCTTCCACGGACTGCTGGATCAGGGCTATTACAGCGACGGAATATATCTGCCCGCCTCGCCAGAGGGCTACCGCTTCGATATTCTCAGGATGAAAGAGCTTGGCTTCAATATGCTCCGCAAGCATATCAAGATAGAGCCGGAGCTGTTCTACTATTACTGCGATAAGTTTGGCATGGTGGTCTTTCAGGATATGGTCAACAGCGGCGATTACAGCTTCTTTAAGGATACCGCCCTGCCCACTGTCGGCAAGCGCAAAGGCGTGAGCCATAAGGCAAGCACCCGTCGCCGTGAGATTTTTGAGGAGGACTGCCGTGCCGCTGTAGAACTGCTGCATAACCACCCCTGCGTATGCTATTACACCATCTTCAACGAGGGCTGGGGGCAGTATGACGCAGACCGTATTTATAAGGAGATGAAGCGGCTGGAGCCCGGCGTGATATGGGACGCAACCTCCGGCTGGTTTGCGGAAAAGGAAAGCGACGTAGTAAGCGAGCATGTGTATTTCAAGCCGGTGAAGCTGAAAGCAAATCCTGCCCGCCCGCTGGTGCTCTCCGAGTTCGGCGGCTATTCCTGCAAGCTGCCCGAACATTCCTTTAATCTGGATAAGACCTACGGCTATAAGAAGTGCGCTGACAAAATAGCGTTGCAGATAGACCTCGAAAAGCTGTACCGCAGCGAGATAATCCCTGCCATAAAGGGCGGCCTTTGCGCCGCTGTGCTCACACAGGTCAGCGACGTAGAGGACGAAACCAACGGCCTCGTTACCTACGACCGCCGCGTGGCCAAGGTAGACGCGGAGAGAATGATGAAGCTTTCCGAAGAACTGCATAAGGCTTTCGAGGAAAAAACCAAGTAAACAGGAGAGAAAACATGGAATATAAGCAAGTACAAAAAATTGCTAAAGATACCATGGAGTATGCAAAAAATAATATAAAACCCGGTATGGAACTGCTGACTGTTCGTGAAATGTGTGAAAAGAAAATGCTGGAACTGGGGGCGGATTCTTTTTGGTATTGGGACGTGGGCGCATTTGTGTTTGCAGGAGATGAAACGACAGCTTCTGTTTCGGGCAGGGAATATATAACAAGCGATCGAATTATCTCGGAAAATGATATAATCACCATAGACCTAAGTCCGCAAAACGGAAGTACGTGGGGAGACTATGCGCGCACTATTGTTTTGCAGGACGGTGTTGTGACAGAAATCGAAAATATTTCAAATGAGGAATGGCAGCACGGTCTGCTGATGGAGGATTTTCTGCACAATGAACTGATGAATTTCGCTGCTCCCGAGGTGACATTTGAAGAACTGTATTTTCATATGAATTCCATTATTAAAGAAAAAGGTTTTGTAAACCTTGACTTTGCCGGGAATTTGGGACACTCCATAGTTAGAAACAAAAATGATAGGGTGTATATAGAGAAAGGCAACGGACTTTGTTTGGGAGACGTGAAATACTTTACTTTTGAGCCGCATATAAGTGTGCAAGGGTCGAAGTATGGGTATAAAAAAGAAAATATCTATTATTTTGCCGATGGCAAAGTAGCTGAACTGTAAAGAAAACGCCAAGGTACTGCGCGTACCTTGGCGTTATACTTGCTATGCTGTAATTGTGGCGCAGCAGACAGCCTTCTCCCTTGAGGAGAAGGTGCCCCGCAGGGGCGGATGAGGGCCTGCCGAAAGGCAGCTATGTGCAGCACTGCAATAGACAACCATTCTTATTCGCTTGCGCAAATCCCCTCATCAGACGGCTTCGCCGCCAGCTTCCCCTCGGCGGGGGAAGCCTTGCCGCTGCCGAGTGTCACAAACATTCCGCAACAGCAACGTTTATGCTGAAAAAACTTTTATCTTATTCTTCAATTCTGCCGCCGTGATTGCGGATTTTGAGGGCATGGCAGCAGCCTGCTCCGAATATGCTCTCCATGCCTGCGGTGAAAATGTCCAGCCTGTCGTTGGGAACAAATGCCTGTACCGTTCCCGCAAATCCGCCGCCGTGTACGCGGATAGCACCGTTGCCGCCGAGAAGCTCCTTGCCGATGGCCAGCGCCAGCGTCATTGCCTGCCGATGGGGAGCGGCAGGGGACCAGAGGTTTTCCAGAAGCGTTGCCGAGGACACACCAGATTCGTTCACCAGCTCAAGAAAACGGGAGAAAGCTCCCTGTTCCAAAGCCTGGGCTTCCAGCGCGGCGCGTTTGTTCTCGGCGAAGAAGTGCAGAGCGCGCAGTACCGCGCGGTCACCGCAGCGGGTTCGTATGTGGGGGATAGCGGCGCGGAACTCGCTTTCGTCCACGTCACGAAGATACGCCTTACCGAAATGCGCGGCAACTGCGCCCATTTCGCGGGTTATGGCGGCGTAGTCCTTGGTCAGGTCGCCGTGCTCGGAACGGGTGTCGACTATGCAAAGGGTGTGGCCGGTTGAGGCAAAATCGAAATCAACGCGGCGCACTATGGGCGCGGTCGGGTCGGCGAAATCTATCGCCACCGCGCCGCCCACGGCGGAGGCCATCTGATCCATAAGGCCGCAGGGCTTGCCAAAGTACACGTTCTCAGCATACTGGCCTATCTGAGCTATCTCCTCCGGGCGCAGCCTGCGGTCGCAGAAAAAGTGATTGATAACAGTGCCTATTAGAACCTCGAAGGCTGCGGAAGAGGAAAGCCCGGAGCCGGGAAGAACTTCGGAAACGATATAAGCGTCGAAGCCGCCGACGTGATAGCCCAGCTCGCGTATACGCGCCGTGATGCCCCGCACAAGAGCTGCGGAGGTGTTGGCTTCGTCGGGGGCGGGGGAACTGCTGCCTGCGGGAATTTCAAAGGGCGCGTAGCCCTCGGAGTGTATGCGTATCACGTCAAGCCCGTTGGGGGCGGCGCAGGCGAGGATATCCAGCTCTACTGCCGCGCAGAGAACTCTGCCGTGCTGGTGGTCGGTATGATTGCCGCCCAGCTCGGTGCGGCCGGGGGCGGAAAATATGACGGGTGCGCTCTCGGGAAAGAGGGAGCGGAATTTTTCTTTAAGGTTTTCAATGCGAGCGTTCATGGGATTCACCTCCCGGCAATATTATCACAAATCTCGACCATTGCCAAGAGGTGAGGGCTTTGCTATACTATTTATATAAATGTATATTTCAAGGAGGAAATGCCATGAGAACACTTATAATCAGCGCCACTCCCAAAACCGAGGGCCATTGTGCCGAACTTACCGAGATAGCTGCCGCTGCCGCAAAGCGTGCCGGAGCGGAGTGCGAGGTGCTGCGCCTTGACGAGTTGAAGCTGGAAGCCTGCAAGATGTGCGGCGACGGCTGGGGCGTATGCCGTGAAAAATTCCGCTGTGCCTTTGATGCGGACGGCTTCGACAAGGTGCAGGAGAAGCTGGCATGGGCGGAAACCTTTGTGCTGATAACCCCCGTGTATTGGTGGGAGTGCAGCGAGTCCATGAAGGTGTTTATGGACAGAGTGCGCCGCTGCGAAGGCTCCCGCATGTTCCATAATCTCAACGACCAGTCCCTGCTGTGGCAGAAACCCTGCGTGATGGTTGCCTCCGCCGGGGGCAGCGGCAATGGTACTCTCTCCGCACTGGATCAGATGGATCGCTTTGTGTACCACTGCGGCGGAAGATTTTATGACCATATCGCCTTGAACCGTTGGACATTCGACCATAAGAAGCAGGCTGTTGACGCGGCTGTTTACAAAATGGCCACTGAAGGCGGCGGCGCAAGACGCGTATAAAGCGAAAAGACCGACAGGGAAAACTGTCGGTCTTTTCGTATTTATCTTACTCGCAGTTCCCAAAAGGCTACCGCGCTTGCGGCGGCTACGTTGAGGGAGTCCACACCGTGAGCCATGGGGATCTTGACTGTATAGTCGCAATCGGCAATAGTGCTGCCGGAAAGCCCGTCACCCTCGGTGCCGAGGACTATTGCAAGCTTTTCTTCACTAACAAGCTGCGGGTCGTCTATGCTGACGGAGTTGTCGCTGAGCGCCATAGCGGCGGTTTTGAAACCCAGCTCCCGCAGACGGTCAAGAGCGGGGTGTGGCCAGTCGGCGGGTGTTTCTCCTATGCGCGCCCAGGGAATCTGGAATACGGTGCCCATGCTCACTCGGGCGGCACGGCGATAAAGCGGATCGCCGCAAGTGGGGGTCAGCAGAACCGCGTCCATGTTCAACGCCGCGGCGGAGCGGAATATGGCGCCCACGTTGGTGGCGTCCACGATGCCCTCCAGCACCGCCACGCGGCGGGCACCGGCGCATACTTCTTCAAGACTGCGGGGCTTGGGGCGGCGCATGGCGCACAGTACGCCGCGGGTCAGTTCGTAGCCGGTGAGACCTGCCAGAACGCTGCGCTGAGAAGTGTATACGGGAATGTCTCCGCAGCGGGCGATTATCTCTGCCGCCTGACCCTCTATGTGCTTGGGCTCCATGAGCAGGGATACCGGCTCGTAGCCTGCGTCCAGCGCCGTGCCGATGACCTTGGTGCTTTCGGCGATGAATATGCCCTTTTCCGGCTCCAACCGATTGCGCAGCTGTGCCTCGGTGAGTCGGGCGTAGGCGTCCAGCTCCGGTGTGGCGAAATCGCTTATCTCTATAATGTTGGGCATAGTTGCCCCTCCTTGATATAATTTATTCCGCTTCCGGATGCAGGTCGGATTCCACCAAAGTCAGCAGATCCTCACGGGTGGGCGCTTCCATGGCTGCCACGCGATCGGAATGTCGGGCGACGGCCTTTTCAAATATGTTGCGCACGTCGCGGGCGTTGCCGAAGTTTTCGTCGCGGTTTTCGTAAAGCTCGTTGAGCAGCTTTTTGGCGTATGCGGCCGCGCCTTCGTCGGGCTCGTACTGATTCTTATTACACTGGGCCTTGAAAATTTCAAACAGCTGCTCGCCGTTGTAATCCTCAAAGTGGAAATACTTGCCGAAGCGGGATTCCAGGCCGGGATTGGCGGAAATGAATCGCGCCATTGGCTCGGGATATCCTGCGGCTATTACCACCAGCTCGTCGCGCTCGTCCTCCATGACCTTGAGTATGGTCTCGATGGCCTCGTGACCGAAATCGTTGGCGCTGCCACCATCGGGGGCCAGGGAATAGGCCTCGTCGATGAAGAGTATGCCGCCCAGCGCCTTATCCAATGCTTCTTTGGTTTTCAGCGCGGTCTGACCAACGTAGCCTGCTACCAGTGCGGAACGGTCGACCTCTACCAATGTGCCCTTCTCGAGAACCCCGATGGCTTTGTACAGACGGGAAAGCAGACGGGCGACGGTGGTTTTGCCGGTGCCGGGGTTGCCGGTGAAGACCATGTGCAGGGAAAGGTCGGGTGCGGCGAGACCGTTTTCCTGGCGCAGCTTGCGCACCTTTATAAGGTTGATGAGGCTGCGTACGTCCTTTTTTATCTGATCCATGCCAACCAGCTCGTCCAGCTCGGCGAGCAAATCCTCAACGCTCTCTTCGGGCTCGGATGTTTCCTCTTCGGGCGTTTCTTCCTTATCGGGAGTGTCCACGGCTTCACCTTCGCTGCGCAGGCGCACAGGCTCCGCCTTGCCGCCGGTGGGGGTGATGGTTTCGTTGAAAAGAATTATGTTCTCGCTGGCTGCTGCCTTTTCAAGAACGCTGCTGACAGAGGAAATATACGCCGTTTCTTCCACGGTAAGCTCACTGCTGCACAGACGAAGCAGAAGGGCTCGGAGAAATGCGGTCAGCTCCTTGCAAACCGACTGACCAAGGCTGCGGTCGAGTATGGCGCGCGCCTTGAAAAAGTCGGGGACGGCTATGGGCTTGCCCGAGGTGGCAGCCGATACCGTTTCCCAATAAAGATAACTGGGACGCGGCTGACCCTTGGAGTATATTTCATTAATGACTGCCGTGTGCTCATCGCTGAGCTTGTGGCAGCGCCAAAGTCCGCAGATGAGGCTGCGGGCAAAGCGGTCAAGATCCGCGGCGAATTCTTCACCCATTATTTTGCATAGCGCGGTAGATTGCGCGGCATAATATCCGTGCAGATTAGCGGTATCCATCAGATAAGACATGGTGCCCCTCCGAATATACATTTAATATGATATATTCTATCACATGAGTGGAAAATGTAAAGAAAATAAAAAAGTCGAAAAAAGTGAAAAAAGGTGTTGACAAAGGTGATGGAGCGTGGTAT
>CAYYLZ010000027.1:0-28391 GCA_964472725.1 uncultured Oscillospiraceae bacterium | reverse complement strand
CTTTAATGGAGACTACGCAGCCGCCCTTGCGGTGGGCAACCACAGTGATGGTTTCACCGCTGTAGCATCCAAGAGAGAACAGGAAGGCGTTGAGCTCTTCGTCATCAGTTTCAATCTGCTGAATGATGTACTCTTTGCCTTCAACAGCATCTTTCAAAGTCATGTGTACCACCGTTAATTCTCTCAAATTTTCCTGCGATAATCAGCACAAGCTAACTACCGCCGCAAAAGCTCGGTTAGCGCTAACTAACCGTAGTTAGTATAACTGCTTATCCAATCCCTGTCAACCCCCTTTTTTATTATTTTGAAAGTTTTTCCACAGCAGCACATACAAAGGCGTGTCCTGCTTCCGCCTCAAAAAGGAAGTAGGACACGCCCAAGTCACGTTTATCATTCGGTTTGTTCGAATGCGTCCAAAAAGCTCTGAATATGTGGGTTTGAATTGAGTCTATCACAAACGCACACAAGATCCACAGAATACTCCTCCTCAAGTTCCAAAAACGAGTAAAGAGGATTGCCTCGTTTTATGTGGTTTTCCACCAGCAGACCTATGCCTTTTCCAGACACTATCCATTGCAACTGTTCCTCCGTAGTCTGCGCTTCCAGGACCGCGGGCTCAAACCCTGCAGCACGGCAAAGGCGCCGTATCATAGCGCTCAGCGTCGGCGACACCTCGGGCGTCACACTCACAAATATCTCGCCGCGGCATTCGTTCAAGGATATTTTCTCGCGTTCTGCCAGAGAATGCCGTATCGGTACAGCAATACACCGCTTCAATTTTTCAAGATGTCTTGTAACCAGTCGGGGATTTCCTTGCACCGCAGAACTTACCATCACAGCAACGTCAACGCGGTGTTCTTCCAGTTTAGAAATAATTTCACGGGAGTGAAAGTGGTCAAACAGCACCTCAGTATCCGGTTGTAGCTCAGCCAATCGTTTCAGTGCAGCTGCCACTCTTGGAGACGGGAGCTCACTTTTGACGAAACCTATGTGCAGCGCCTGCTCCGTTCCGGCGTTGGCACGGCGGGCGGACTCCAGCACAAACTCAAAATTCTTTTCACTCTGCCGCAGCCATTCGTACATTATCTTTCCGCCCGGGGTAATATCCAGCACATTGTTATGGCGAACAAACAAAAGAAGTTCCAGTTCTTCCTCCAGCGCAGAAATATTCCTGCTTAGCGCCGGCTGTGTTATATACAGCAGTTCCGCAGCTCTAGTAAAGTTCATCTGTTCCACCGCTGCCATAAAGCACTGCAATTGTGTGGAATTCATCGGCCACGCCCCCTCTTTGTTTTATTATAGCTTCCGCATTGCCAAAAATCCACCCCTTCTTCCCTGCTTTCTACTCATGGAGTCCATGCATTTCCGGCAGTTAACAATCCCCTGTTCATGCCGTATGCTTATTTTACCGGCGGAACTCGCCGAGTATAAAGTTCAGGAGGAAATCAATTATGACCGAGCTTAGAAAGAACGACACTGCTATCGCATCCAATTCCGCTATCGACATGGCCCAGCTGCAGGAATCCGCAAAGAAAACCGCCAAAAAGATTATCAGCAAAATACTGTTCTACGTTCCCGCAGCCATCATTTTCGCACTCATAGCGCTGTATTACATTCAGCTCTCCCATATGGCATGAGTATGAGCCTTCGTTTTGACAGCGCGAGGCGCGCTCTATCCATTACAGGCTGCCTGCTTGTGCAGCTTTGTGTAGGCATCATTTATTTGTGGAGCATTTTCAAAACGCCTATGGCCGATAGTTTCGGCTGCTCACCAACCGCATTGAACATGGTATCTTCCTATATGCTGGCCGCCTTCGTTATCGGCTGTTTTCTGGGCGGCATTTTAACCGACCGAAGAGGTCCGAAAATAACCTGCATTTTCGGCGTACAGCTTTTCGCCATCGGCATCGTCCTGACCGCCGGACTTTCCGCTTCCAACCTTTGGTTGGTGAACATCACTTACGCCGGTCTCGGCGGTCTCGGTTCCGGATTAAGCTATTCCGCCTGCGTAAGCTGCGTGCAAAAATGGCTGCCCAACAGATGCGGCCTCGCCACCGGCCTTGCGGTTTCAGCATTCGGACTCTCCACTGTTACATTTGCGCCGGTCTTCCGCATCCTTATGGCCGCTTTCACCTCAGAAGCCAGCGGTCTCGTAGATTTTAAAGGAGTGTTCGCAACGCTCGCTCTTATTTTCCTTGCCGTGGGATTGTTGGCCGCGAACTTGATAACATTGCCGGAAAGTCATTCCGCCGAGGCTTCAAAAGAGCACCCGCAAAGTCTTCATTTGAGTCAAGCCATAAGGACTGCTCCCTTCTGGTGCATTTTCTTCACGGTTTTTTTCATTAACGGCACATGGAATCTTACCGTGCCCATGCTTTACGATTTAGGAATAGAGCGGGGGCTTACTCCCGCGCTGGCAACCTTCGCTGTATCTTTCACCGGTATTCCCAATGCCGCAGGCAGGCTCATTATGGCCTCGTTATCGGACAAACTGGGTCGCCGCCGCTGCACCTGCCTTCTTTCGGCACTTACGGCCGTTGCCGCCATCCTGATGATAAAAGCTCGCGGCGGGGTATACATCATAGCCGCAGCAGTTATCGCATTTGCCTACGGTGGGCCGTCCTCCGTGAACGCGGCGATGACGACCGATTATTTCGGTGCCAAATATTCCGGCACAAACTACGGCATCATCATGCTTGCACTGGGTCTTTCATCGCTGTTTTTTAACGCGCTGTCCGCCACCCTGCTCAGTGGTAGCGTAACGCTTTCATTTCTTGTGGCGGCAGCATCGGCGCTGGTTCCCATGCTGCTGATGAAGCGCATCGGTGATCCGCCCGTAGCAGCGGCGGTCTCCCCAAATTGCGTCCCCTCCGCCAAGCCTCATACCATTCTACATTGACCCTCGACAACGGTATAAAAACACTCTTCCTATTCCTTATTCAAAATGCCCACGGTATGGTCATACGCATACCGTGGGCATTTTATTATTATGGTTAGAATCAAAGTTTAATCCTTACGTTTATCCTTGGTGAAATCGTGTTTGAGTATAAGCAGGCGGGCGATGCGGTGATTATCGTCCACGTGCTTTACCAGCACAGTGAAGTCCTCGTAATCGAAAGCATCGAAGGCAACGGGCATAGCGCCGATATTCTCGGTAGCCCAGCCACCGACGGTGGCGCAGTCGGTTTCAACATCTTCGTCGTCCATATCAAGATTATCGAAGAAGTCGCTGAGGTTCATATCGCCGGAGCATTCAAAGCGGTTCTTGCTAAGCTCCTGCCATTCATTGACGATATCGTCGTTTTCGTCCCATATCTCGCCTACCAGCTGCTCCAGTACGTCCTCCATGGTTACGATACCGGTTATGCCGCCGTATTCGTCGGCAACTACAGCCATGTGGGTTCTGCTGCTGCGGAATTCATTCATAATGGCGTCCAGCTTCATGCTCTTGGGAATGAACACAGGCTCAAGCAGCAGGTCTGCAAGATTTACGTCCTTGCTTTCCATCAGCTCATGGAGCAGATGCTTCACATAGAGGATGCCTACAACATGGTCGATGGTCTTTTCGTACACGGGATAGCGGGAGAACTGAGTTTCGTTTATGACCTTGAGGATTTCTTCCACACTGTCGTTTATCTCAAAGCCGATTACGTCTATGCGGGGAGTAAGTATATCGCCGGCATCCATATCGCTGAATTCCAGCGCGGACTGCAACAGCTCTGTTTCGCTTTCGTCAATAAGGCCCTCGTCCTCGGCGGTATCGAGAATGTTCTCGAACTCCTCCTCAGTTATGGTGACCTTTTTGCCGTCCTTGGGAGTCCATATCTTGCTGCAAAGGCTTACGATACCGGAGGTTACAAGAACGGGGATAAACAGGATAACCATAAGCACCATCAGGGGATACGCGGAGAACTTGGCGATGGTATCGCTGCAGCGGCGGGCTATCATCTTGGGCGTTATCTCGCCGAAGATGAGGATAATGATCGTCATTACAACGGTGACGATGCCGGAGGCCTCATCGTCGCTTATTCTGCCCGCCATATTGGCGGCAAGGCGCACTGCCAGCACGGTTGCCAGCGAGGTAGCGGCGATATTGACGAGGTTATTGCCTATGAGCAGCGTAGAGAGCGCTTTTTCATAGTGATTGTAAATGAAATGAACCAGCTTCTGGGTACGGGTAAGGTTTTCGCCGTCCTGACGAAGCTTCAGCTTATTGAGAGAGGTATAGGCTATCTCAGTTCCTGAGAAGAACGCAGAGCCGATGAGGCACAGTACGATAAGAATATATTCCATCTTGCCCGCCCCCTTACATCAGCTGCAGGCCTTCGCCTGCGTCGCTTTCGTCCTGAATTTCGCCGACCAGTTCTTCCAGCAGGTCTTCCATCGTGATAAGACCAACCTTTTTGCGGTTCTCGTCACAGATAAAGACCATGTGTATCTTATTCAGACGCATTCTCTGCAGAAGAACGGTGATTTCCGTCTTGCGGTCGAATACATAGGGCTTCATAAGAAGCTTTCTGAGCGGAACAGGCTTCCCGGATACGTAGCTGCTAAGGAACCGCGTTACCGGCAGTATGCCTACTATATTGTCCCGGCTCCCCTCATATACTGGCAGGCGGGAATAGGCAAGGCCGCGAACGGTGGACGCAAGCTCCTTAAGCGGAGTGGCGCTGGACACGGATTCCACCTGTTCGATGGGGATCATAATGTCCTCTGCCAGCTTGGCTCTGAACTCCATGGCAGAATTTACGAGAGCCTGCTTTTCGGGCGACAGCACGCCTTCGTCCTCGATGGTCTCGATGATAGTCTGCAGATCCTCCTCGGTAACGGTGCCGGAATCCTCGCTTGCAAAGAAGCGGGACAGAAGTCCGGATATGCCGGAGAAGAAGAAGCTGACTGGCGTAAGCAGCCTTATAACAAGCTGCATACTGGGGGAAAAGAACAGGGCGATCTCTTCACTGCGGGCTTTGGCAAGACTCTTGGGGAGCATCTCGGCAAAGAGATAAACGATAACCGTGGTGATTATCGTGCCGTAGACAACGTACTCCTCGGAGAACTGGCGCAGCACAAGCAGTGCGGAGAGAGAGGCGCAGGCCGCATGGAAAATGTTATTGCCGATAAGTATGGTAGTAAGAGTCTTGTCAAAGCGGTCACAGATCCAAAGAGCCTTTGTGGCACGCTTGTTGCCCTTATCTGCCAAGGTACGCAGGCGCACCTTGCTTACACCGGTATAAGCAGTTTCACAGCAGGCGAAATACGCCGAGCAAAGAAGAAAGAATACATACAACGCGCAACTCGCAGGGTCCACGAAATAACCAACTCCTTTTGATTTTCATTTTTTGCTATAATGGACCATACAGGGGCATTATACTATAGCTTAATGCCATTTGCAATGGTACTATGCAAGATTTAACGCATTCCCCATTGTTATACAACGCTGTTTTGGATTATTCGGCCTTGAAATGACGGCGAACAGTTCCCGGCTTGTCCAGTTCGTAGCCGCCCATTGCCTCAAGGCGGGCGCGGAACGCATCGCTTTTCAGTACCTCCAGCAGTTTCCGCACCATAGGGCTGTCCCATGCGTAATCAGGTATGAGCAGATCGTACTGTTCCATGCAGACGGGCAGGAAGTCTAAATCGTAAAGGCGGGCGGCGGAATAGATACCCATTCCCGCGTCGGCAGTTCCGGAGGCTATCTGCGCGGCAACGGAGGTATGGGTGAATTCCTCATGGTCATAGCCGTAGATGGCGGAGGTGTCGATGCCCTCCGTTTTACAGAGATAGTCGATAAGTATTCGGGTACCCGAGCCTTTCTGCCGGTTTACATAACGCAGCCCGTCCTTTGCAAGGTCGCCAACGGAGCGGATATTCTTCGGGTTGCCCTTCGCCAGCATAAGTCCCTGGCTGCGGCCTACGCACTCCACAAGTCTTACACCGCCCTTGGGGAAATATTTTTCGATAAACGCGGTATTATAGCAGCCGTCGCTTTCATTGAGCAGGTGGCAGCCCGCAATATGAGCCTCGCCCCGGCGAACAGCCATTATGCCGCCCATGGAACCCACGTGGGAAGAGCTCATAAACAGACCCGGGTCAGCCGTATGGAGCATATCGCTTATTTCGTCCAGCAGCGGGTCGTGGCTGCCGATGGCGACCAGCGTGCGCTGCAGTTCCTCGGTAGGTCGCAGCAGTCGCACCCGCACCTCATCACCGGCCTCATAGCCCTCCCTGCCCTGGGGAATTTCAAGAATACCGTCAGCCTTCATAAAGGAGGATATGATGCCGCTGCCTCTGCCAAGAGGAGATGCCACCAGCTTATCGCCTACCTGACCCATACGCACACGGACGAATTCCTGATACTTCAGGCCGGACACCACCGCTTTCGAAAGAGTTGCGGTGCAGTATTCGGCCTTTTGGGGCACGGTATGATACCACTTCTGAATAAGGGGCTTCACCAGTTCTTCCATAACGATGATACCCGAAACCGGATAGCCGGGAATGCCGAGAAGGGGCTTGCTGCCGCTGTAGCCGAGAATTGCAGGCTTTCCGGGCTTGATGGCTATGCCGTGATAGAGAACTGTTCCCAGCTCCCCAATAATTTCGGCAGAATAATCCTCCCGCCCCGCAGAAGAGCCTGCGTTGAGGATCACCGCGTCGCAGCCGTTCAAAGCTGTCCGCACGGCCGCCTTTATCTGCTCCGGCTCATCGGGGACGATGGGAAAAATCTTCGCCTCCGCGCCCCAATCGCCGAGCATTGCGGCAAATATGGCGGAATTGAACTCGATAATGTCGCCGGGTTTGGGGTCGGCGGTAGGCCGAACCACCTCGTCGCCGGTGGGAATAATGCCCACAACCGGGCGGCGCAGAACGGGCACTTCAAGGATACCGCCCGCCAGCAGAGAGCCGATTGCCGAGGGGGTAATTGGCATATTGGCGGCAAGTATCATCTCCCCTGCGCAGATATCCTCGCCAATTTGACGGACATGCTGCCAGGGCGCGGCGGGCGCGTAAATGCGCAGCGAGCCATCCTCGTTATATACGATATCCTCAACCATGATGACCGCGTCGCAGCCTTCGGGTACAGGGTCACCGGTATCGACCACGGTGAACTGTCCGGGCTGCAGGGTAACAGGTGTGGTCTCCGTTGCGCCGAAGCTGCTTCGGGCAGCCAGCGCGATGCCGTCCATGGCGCTGGCTGGATAATGAGGCGCGCAGATACGGGCATACACCGCCTCGGCGGTAATGCGTCCGTTGGCCTGCTGCACCGATACTATTTCCGTTTCGGGCGCAAAGCCCTGAGCCGCAAGAACGGCTGTATATTCTTCCCTTGCCTGCTGCAGGGGTACATTTGTAAGATATTTAAATGCCATTTGGTACTCTCCTGTCAATCAATGCTGTAAAGGGTCACGGGGACTATCTCCCCTGCCGCGGCGCCCTCCTTGTCGCGGGGAATACAGAAGTATCCCTCCGTTGCTGCAAGGGTGGTGATAAGGCCGGACTTGCCCCTTACAGGCTCGGCGCACCATTCTCCGTCACGAAAAACAAGATGCGCTCCGTTATACTGGGCTCTGCCGTGGTTGGCGCTTACGGATTCGGTAAGCCGGGCGGGCACGGTATAGCTTTTGACCTCCCTGCCCATAAGCTGCGCCAGCATAGGCCGCACGAATATGTGCCCTACAAAAAACGCGGCAACGGGGTGTCCGGGCAGCCCCCAGACGGGCTTTGTGCCGACTTTACCAAGTATGGTGGGCTTGCCGGGCTTCATGGCGATGCCGCGAAAGAGTATCTCGCCCTTTGACGCAATAACCTCGCCGGTAGCGTCCTTTGCGCCCACGCTGCTGCCTCCGGAAATGAGCACCACATCGCACCGGCTGCAGGCTTTTTCGAGCACCGTGCGCAGACTTTCCGCGTCGTCGGGGATAATTCCATAACAATGAGGCTCGCAGCCTGCCTGAGTTACCAAGGCCGCAAGCATTGGAGAATTCAGGTCGCGTATCTGCCCGTTCTTGGGAGTCGCAGCCACCTCAACCAGCTCGTCGCCGGTGGATATTACAGCCACTTTAAGCTTCCGGCTCACCCGCACCTCGCTTACACCCATGGCCGCCAGCGCGCCGATATCCTGCGCGCCTATAAGCTTTCCCGCAGGCAGCACCGTCTTTCCGGGGTAAACGTCGTCGCCTTTGTATATAAGATTTTCTCCGGGTGCGGCAGGCTTCGTTATGCCGATAGCGCCGTCGTCGTAATCCTCCGTATGCTCTACCATCACAACCGCGTCGGCGCCCTCGGGAATCGCGCCCCCGGTGGGCGCATAGACGCAAACTCCGCTATGCAGCTTTTCACCGGCGGCTTCCCCCATCGCTATCTGTCCCCGCACTTCCAGCAGAGCGGGAATGGACTCGGAGCAGCCGAAGGTATCGGCGGCGCGGACAGCGTAGCCGTCAACGGTGGAGCGGTCGAAGCCGGGCACGTATTCACTGCTTTCCACCGCGCTGTAAAGAATTCTGCCAAGGGCGGCGGACAGCGGTACGGTTTCGCTCTCCGGACAGGCCGGGAACGCCTCTTTCATCACTGCAAACACCTCGTCGGGAGTTTTGACCGTCAGCATATTGCATACCTTCTTTCCGCGGTTTATAATAAATTCAGCAAAGGAGCTGAGAAGATGGAAACTCGTTATTCAAGAAATATTCCCGCCGTATCGCCCGAGGAGCAGGCAATGCTTAAAGACCGCAGGGTTCTCGTGCTGGGCTGCGGAGGTCTCGGCGGATATATAATAGAAAATCTGCTGCGCATGGGCGTAGGCCACATAACCGCAGTGGACGGCGACAGCTTCGATGAAACGAACCTGAACCGCCAGCTGCTGGCCACCGAAACCAACCTTGGTCAAAACAAAGCCGCTGCCGCGGCGCTGCGGGCAAAGGAAATCAACTCTCAGGTGGAATTCACCGCCATAGAGGATTTCTTCACCGAGGAAAATGCGGAGGCCATCGTGGCAGGTCACGATTTGGTCATGGACGCGCTGGACAGTGTTGAAGCCCGCCTGCTGCTGGAGGACGTATGCGCCAAGTTGGACGTTACCATCGTTCACGGCGCGGTGAAAGGCTGGGTAATGCAGGCCGCTGTAATACCTCCCGGTGAAAGGCTTATGCACATTCTCTATGCTTCTCCCGCCGAAACCCGCGAGCAGAGCACGCTTCCCATGACGGCACAGCTTTGTGCCGCTCTGCAGTGCGCGGAGGCGCTTAAACTGCTCTGCGAGCACCCCTCCGCCCTCGAAAACAGGCTCCTTGTAGGCGACCTGCAGCAGTTGGATTGGGAGTATTTCTATTTTTGATTTGCTTATCTTATTATTATATAAGTGGAATTATCGTTTGTAAACAGATAATTCCCGCCCTCAATGGTTTAAATAAGGTGATACTATATGCTATTTCATACTTTCGCTTCCCAGGACCAACGCAGGAGCCACGGCGGCTCTGCCTTCATCGAAATGCAGTTCTGCACTCTGCCGTCAGGCACAGCAATCGCTGAGCTTGTGGCGGTGGACAACATACAGAACTGGCAAAACGAGTCTCTTTATATAGACGACGAAAACGCTTTCTACGAGGTATACAGCCACATTTTTGATTGCGGGGTCTACAACAACCTGCAAAGCGGCACAGTTGATATATACGGCATAAATTATTACTCCCCTGCCGTGACCGACATCATTATCGGAAACATTCTCAAAAACAAGCCGCAAGACTATGAGCCTCTGCTGGCATGGCTGCAAAAGGCAAAGGAGTATAACGGTTTTTACATCCTGGGCTTATAGCTTTCCTTTCCTTGACTTAGAAAAAAATATGTATTAATATAAGTTAGCAAAAATGAAATACCAATTGCGAAAGCGGTGGACGAGCCTCTTTCCAAATCCGGCTTAATGGGCAAAGTATGCCCTTTTGGCGGTTTGGGCGGAGGTTTTTGCTTTTATAAACTTTTGGAGGAAAACAAAATGAAGAAAATTATCGCATTGCTTCTTGTTATGGTCATGGTTCTCGGCATGGCTGCCTGCACCGCTCCCAAGCCCGCCGCCAGCCCCGATGTTATCGTTCCCGACAGTACCCCCGATGCCGTCACCCCCGTAGTTGACACCGTGATTCTCAAGGAAGCCGACGACAAGATGCTCAACACCTACTCTGTGCTGGCGGTCAATCCCGACGCGCCTTTCGTTGACGCCGACGGCAACTCCGTAGAGGGTGTTGCGGTGAACACCGCCGGTGCCGCCGCGCTTATCAATTGGCTGCTGAGCCAGTCTACTCTCGACATGGCCGCAGCCTACGGGAAGGATACATACGGTGACAGCCTGTTCTACGTTAAGGCCAACGCTCCCGTTTACAGCGGCGAGATCGCTCACGCCACCGAAGAGACCAAGGTCATTCGCCTTTCCACCACCACTTCTGTCAACGACTCCGGACTGCTGGGCGCTCTGCTCCCTGCTTTTGAAGCTGACTACGGCTACACCGTAGAGGTTCAGTCCGCCGGTACCGGCAAGGCCATCGCCGCCGCCAAGTACGGCAACGCCGACCTTATCCTCGTCCACTCCAAGAGCCAGGAGGAGGCTTTCGTCGGTGAGGGCTTCTCCTACGTTCTCGAGGGCTACGCTTCCGAGCGCATTTCCTTCCTTTACAACTACTACGTGCTCTGCGGCCCCTCCGCCGACCCCGCCGGTGTTGCCAATGCCGAGACCGTCATGGACGCATTCGCTGCCATCGCAAGCGGTAAGCACACCTTTATTTCCCGCGGCGACAAGTCCGGCACTCACACCAAGGAGCTTTCCCTTTGGCCCGAGGAGCTTGGCATCACTGCCGAGGCTGACAGCTTCGCGGCTTACACCGAGTGGTACGTTTCCGCCAACACCGGCATGGGCGCATGCCTTGTAATGGCCGAGGAGATGGACGGCTATATTCTCACCGACAAGTCCACTTTCCTTACTTTCGTAGCCAACGGCGGCAAAATCTGCTGATTTTCACTTACAAGTAATTTTAAAGGAGGTGCTCAGATATGCAGTCGGCAATTGCCAAGGCAATAGACCTTATAGCCACGGGCAACGCGGAGCTTTGCAGTATTCTTTCCGTAACGGCGAGAATGAGCCTCGCCAGCTCCCTTATCGCGTTGCTTATCGGAGTGCCTTTGGGCATACTTCTCGGCTCTGCTCGGTTCAAGGGTCGGGGTATTCTCCTTGTCCTCAACCGCACCCTTATGGGTCTGCCTCCGGTAGTCTGCGGTCTGCTGTTTTATATGCTTTTCTCCGGCGTGGGGCCTTTCGGGCGATTTAAGCTGCTTTTCACCGTGGAGCTGATGATAGCGGCTCAGGTTGTGCTCATAACTCCTATAGTCACCGGCAATATGGAGACCTACGTTTCCGGCATTACCGAGGCGGTGCGCGAAAACGCCCGTGGCTTGGGATTCGGACGCTTTAAAAGTTTTCTCCTTTTGGCCAACGAGTGCGTGTATCAGATATTCTCCGCCTACCTGCTGGCTTTCGCCCGTGCCATCGCCGAGGTCGGCGCGGTATCCATGGTGGGCGGCGCCATAGCGTGGAAAACCAACGTAATGACCACCGCTATAATGCAGTACACCAATCGCGGCGATTTCTCCATGGGCATAGCGTTGGGCATGATCCTCCTTGCTGTTTCCCTGATAGTCAACATCGTTATTTCTCTCCTGCAAAGGAGGCTGAGCCGATGAAGCTGAATGCATTTACAAAAAGCTATGAGGGTCGCAAGGCACTGGATTTCCCTGGCTGTGAGCTGCCCGAGGGTATGATATGCGCTGTTATCGGCAGCAACGGCAGCGGCAAAACCACTCTGGCGAGGGTACTTTCAGGCGTTACCAAAACCGACGGCAACACAGTTGCCCTCCCCCCCAATATCGAGGTCGGATATATGCCCCAAAAAAGCTTCGCCTTCCGCATGAGCACACTGGCAAATATGCGGCTTTCCGGTGCCGAGGCGAAGGCAAAGGAGCTTATGGAGCAGCTGCAGATAGCACATCTCGCCAAGCTGCGCGCCAAGCGGCTTTCCGGCGGCGAAACGGCTCGCATGGCACTGGCTCGTCTTTTAATGCAGCGCCATGACCTGCTTATTCTCGATGAGCCCACTGCTTCTATGGACATGGAATCCACCTCCCTCACAGAAGAAGTGGTGAGGGATTACTGCCGCACCACCGGCAGCACCGTTCTTTGGGTCACCCACAGCCTGCAGCAGGCACGCCGCGTGGCGGACTACGCAATGTTCCTGCGCCAAGGCTCACTCTGCGAAGCAGGCGCAGCCGACAAACTGCTTTTCACCCCTCAAAAAGAGGAAACGAAAAAGTTCCTCGAATTTTACGGAATATAAAATCAACGTCCCGAAACCGATGGCTTCGGGACGTTTTTATTATCACCAAATGCGATATCTGCCGCTGAGGGCAAGGAATGCGAAAATGTAAAGGCAGTTATCGTAATATCTTCTGCCACCCTCTCTCAAGGGCTGATCCCAGAACCACTTTACCCAGCGGGCAGCGGTCTCCCAATCGGGGTCGCCCTCCTTATAGGGTACGGTGAGCGCGCCCTCCGCCGTGGCGGCGAGGACTCCGGTGGGGTGCATTACGGTCATCATATCGAGGGGCTTGCCGTCGATAGCGTAGGCGCAGCGAGCCGCCTCAAGGTTGGTTTTGAAGAAGCGCATCATGCGCAGGGGCACGCCCTCATGACCCGCCTCAACACCGAACCATTCATAGTCAAGGCCGATATTGGCGGCGGTGCGGTATGCGTCGCTGTAGAAGAAGCTTTCATCGGTGAACTTCCACCAGGGAATACCGCTCATAGGAGTTGCGTCAAAATTGGCGCTGTCGGGATTGAGGCCGGTTACCGGGTGGCAGGCCTTGGACAAAAATTCACGGCTGGCTTTTGCAGCTTCCTTCCAGAATCCTCTGTCCTCCTCGTATGCCCAAAGGGCAAAAAGCTCATAGAAATGAGGCAGATGATAAGAGGGGTCGGTATGCCCCGCGCCGGGAACGAAGAGAATGAGATGATTCTCCCTGTTCCACATGGGTGCGCCGGGGCGTCCGTTCTCACCCTTATGCAGGGCGGCGCGGAGGATTTCGCGAGCCTGCTGAGAGTAATTGTATATTCCCTCGCCGTCACCCCAGCGGTGGGAGGCGAAGAACAGCGCCATGGCGAAATACTCCTCGCCGTCGGGAGCGGGACCCATTGCGTTTTTCTCGCCGGTTACCTGACATGACCACGCAAAATAGCCCTCGTCTTCACCCTCGTCCATGTACATATACTTTTTCGACCAACGCCATATGCGGTCGAATTCCTCTTTCATATCCAGCTGAACGCACATCATCATACCGTAGGACATGCCTTCGGTTCTCGCGTCATGGTTGCCCGTATCCTCCAGATAACCCATATCGGGCTCAGCGGGATAGTATACGCGCTTATCATCGTCACCATAGAAGAACGTATCCACGATTTCCTTAAGTCTGCGGTCTATTTCCTCCTCGGTTATGCCTATTTCTGCAAAGAAATTTCTATATACGCCGGTTTCAAATGCTTTCATGTGCATACCTCCCATAATTTTTATATTATTTTTATACAAACCTTTGTGCGTAGCCGCAGCGGCGGCAAAGTTCTTCTGTGGCGGTGCGGCATTCGAAGCCCTGCACCATAGCCTTCGCTCTTGGTGAGTTCAGAATATCTTCGATTTCTTCTTTGAAGATATTGCCCAGGCTTATCACACCCTCACTGTCAAGGCAGCAGGGCACCACCGAGCCGTCGCAAAGGACGCCGAAGTGGTCACGCAGACCGTAGCAGAAAACCTCGCTGCCCTGCATCGGTGCATCGCTGTCCGGCCACTCAAAGCGGTCGCCCCACTCCAGATGCAGCTTATCGTGTATGCGAATGCCCCGGGTGTTTTCCACCCACTCGCCCGCAAGCCGGGCGCGCAGCAACTCAAAGGCGGTGTCATTTCTCCCCTCATCGCAGCCACGGTTCCAAAGGCGGAACACAACTATTACGCCCGCCCTCGAGGCTGCTTCGGCAAACTCCGCCACCTCGCTTATATAGCGCTCATATTCTTCGCCGCTGCCCTCTTCAAAGCTGTGCAGAGATATGCTGACCTTGTGAACGCCTGCGGTGATAATTTCCGCACCTCGCTTTTTCAAAAGAGTGCCGTTGGTGGTTATGACCGAGCGAAAGCCTGTCTCCGTCGCCAGCCGCAGAAATTCCGGCAGCTGCGGGTGGGTCAGCGGCTCACCCATTAGGTGATAATAAATGTATTTCGTCTGCCCCTCCAGCTTATCAAGCACCTGAGAAAACTCGCCGAGGCTCATTCGCCCCGCCTTGCGGGAATGTCCATGGCAAAAGGAGCAGTTCATATTGCAGATATTCGTGATTTCCACATAAACACGGGAATACATATAACTTATCCTTTCGTCGTCTTCCGCTTATTCACTCAAGACTTCCATACAGCTTTGATTATAGCAGATATCTTGGGCGGTGTGCCATAGAGCAAAACTCCAACACGGTAGATTTTCGCGGAAAGCACACCTATTCCTACTGTCGAACCGATGAGGATCACAATGGATATGGCTATCTCGTACCATGGCACGGTGCTCATGGCGATACGGGTAAACATGGACATGGGCGAGGTGAAGGGAATATAGGAGCACACCTTCATAACGGTATTCTCCACATTGCCGGAGGACATAGACGTAACCACAACCACAAACGCCACCACAAAGAGCATCGTCAGGGGCATGATTGCGGTATTGATGTCTTCCAGCTTGGAGGAGGTGGAGCCCACCGCGCCGAACAGGAACGCGTAAACAAGAAAGCCCAGCACGAAGAACAGCAGCATATAGACCAAAAGCTCGGGCGGTATATTGAATATGGAGTTCACCATCATATTATCGCCCCAATATTCCTTATTGAAATTATACAGAATAAGCGCCGAGCCGAAAATAGCCACAAGCTGAATAAAGCCCGCAAGGCAGGAGGCGATCACCTTTCCGAACATCATGGAAGTAGGCTTAGCGCTGGTTATCAGCAGTTCCATTGCGCGGGAGCTTTTCTCCGTGGCTACATTGGTGGCCACCATCTGACCATAAAGAAGAATAACCGTATACAGCGCAAATATCATAATGTAAGTATAGAAGAAGTTCTCCGCCTGATTTTTGCCGAGGCTTTCAACCTCGCTGCTTATCTGAATATTCATAACCTCGTTGGCCTGCTGAGCGGACATTCCTCCGCTTATCATGGCGTTCATCTGGTATATCTGCCCCAGCACTTCATTGGCAATCTCGGTATTCATATCGTACAGCGCCAGATTATTGACGTAATAAACGTAAGAGGTAGGGCCCGTCATAACGAAAGCGCATTCCGCCTCGTCGGCGAGTATTTTTTCCTTGATGCTGTCCGTGGCTTCATCTGTTATCTGAACGTCGTAATCCGCAAACGCAGAGGCAAATATATCCCGTACCATATCCGCCTGCGTGGAATCGTCGGCCTTTACAAGCATTACTTCGATTTCCTCGGGCGTATCAGCAGTGTCCTCCGATTTGAACACCTCGGCTATGCGGGGAAAGAACATCACCGCCGCTATTGCCAGCACGAGGAGCACTGTAACGCCCACGAAAACCTTATTTTTAAAGTAGTATTTAAGCTCAAATTTGAGTATTTTGCCAAACTGATTCATTTTCACTCCTCCTTCGGGGCGTCGCCTGCGTATTCAACGAAGATATCGTTGAGCGAGGGTTCAAATACCTTAACCTCGTCAATATCGTAATTTTCCGCAAGTCGGCTCATTACAGCTTTCTTGTCACGGGCGGAGGCAAGCTGTATCAAAATCGCGCCGCTTTCGGTGACAGTGCAGGCGGAGCCGAATTCCGCTTTAATGGCATCGGGCTTTTCCGTGCGGACTACAAGTCGGTCGCGGGGATAATCGCGCTTGATATCCCGCAGATCGCCGTGCAGCGCCACCTTGCCCTTATTGAGAATGGCGATACTGTCGCAGAATTCCTCAATGTAGCTCATCTGATGGCTGGAGAAAAGGACCGCCTTGCCCTTGCCTATCTGCTCCTTCACCACGTCCTTGAGCAGCATCGCGTTAACGGGGTCAAGACCGGAAAAGGGTTCGTCAAGTATGACGATATCAGGGTCATGGGCAAGAGCCGTTATGAGCTGTATCTTCTGTTGGTTGCCTTTCGAAAGAGTATCCAGCCGCTTATTGCGGTATTCGGTCATACCCAGCCTTTCAAGCCAGTAGTCGATGGACTCAACCGCACTTTTGCGGCTCATACCTTTAAGCTCCGCAAAATATATAAGCTGGTCGATAATTATCTTCTTGGGATAAAGTCCTCGTTCCTCCGGCAGATATCCGAAACCAACCTTATCATAATCGATGGGCCGTCCGTCAACGAGCACCTCGCCGCTGTTGGCCGGGAACACATTCATCAAAATACGAATGGAAGTAGTTTTACCGGCACCGTTTCTGCCCAGCAGACCAAATGCCTTGCCGCCCTCGGCTTTAAATGATACGCCGGAAAGGACTTGCTTATCACCGAATGATTTCTCAATGTTTCTGAGTTCCAATATCATTTTCCATAGCCTCCTCACATATTCTGCTGACACGCACGGTCATTATCAAATGCAGCAGTGAAAACACACGCCATTCCTCCGATTTTTCTCTGCACTTAAAGGGGTAAACATAACTGGATTATACCGCAGCCTGCCAAACATTTCAACGGATAAAGCGGGCGCGCTTCAATCAGTTTGATAACCAAAGTTTATTAATTCATCTTCTTTTGATATCGTTAGTCAAAAATCCCCGCAGCAGGAGCTCTGCTGCGGGGATTGAGTTATTTGGGTCACTGCTCTCTGAAGGTGATAGTTCCGGTTTCGGAGTCCATTGCATCAATGATAGCCAGTGATTCAAGCTGAACGCCCAGATTACGGATAATTTGTCCGCCAATCTGGAAGCCCTTTTCAATTACGATACCTATTCCTTCTACGGTTGCTCCGGCAGAGCTTGCAATGGCCATAAGGCCCTGCAGGGCACAGCCGTTGGCCAAAAAGTCATCGATGATCAAAACATGGTCATCCTGATTAAGGAATTTCTTTGAAACGATAACGTTGTTCTTTTTCTTGTGGGTGAAGGATTCCACTTCCGCAACATATACTTCGCTATCGATGTTGATCGAATGGGATTTTTTTGCGAACACCATGGGGACACCAAATTCCTTTGCCACAAAACAGGCAATACCGATGCCGGAAGCCTCTATAGTCAGGACTTTGGTGATGTTTTTATCCTTAAAGCGGCGCTGAAACTCCCGACCGATTTCCTCCATCAAGGAAATATCCATCTGATGATTGAGGAAACTATCAACCTTTAAGACGTTGTTGGGCTTTACTTTTCCGTCTTTCAGAATGCGTTCTTCCAAAAAATTCATTATGTATACCTCCGATGCTTTTTATGCGGACAAGCTCTTATCTGTCTTCCCTGAAGTATGGCAGGCCAAGGGACTGAGGAGGCTGCTTATCTCGCTGATTTCTCAAAGAGGAAATTATAAGTACGATAATGGTGACCACGTAGGGAAGCATCTTGTAGAGTTCCTTTACGGCAAGATTCATGCCGGAGGGAATGTACATGTGGAGAATATAGAGACCACCAAACAGGAAGGAGGCAAGAACGCCTACATTGGGTCGCCATATGGTAAAGATTACAAGGGCGATGGCAAGCCAGCCTCTGTCGCCAAATGCGTCATTTGCCCAAATACCGCTTGCATAATCCATAACATAGTAGAGGCCACCGAGACCCGCTATCATGCAGCCTATGCAGGTAGCCATATACTTGTAGCGGTTTACGTTGATGCCGGCAGAATCCGCGGTGCTGGGGTTTTCACCCACGGAGCGCAGATGCAGACCGGTACGGGTGCGGTTGATTATAAAGGCAGAAACGAGGGCAATGGCAATGGCCAGATACGCAAGGAAGCTGTAACCCAGCACAAGGTCGCCGAATACGCCCATTTTGTCTGCGATGGGCAGCGTCTTCTTGAAGCAGTTGGAGGTTGCGGAGAGTGCCAGGAAAGGCATATCTGCGCCGGAGAGTTTGACCAAAGAGCCGCCGAAGAAGTTACCGAAGCCAACGCCAAAGGTGGTCATGGCAAGACCGGTAACGTTCTGATTTGCTCTGAGTGTTACGGTAAGGAAGCAGAAGAGAAGTCCCATCAAAAGCGAACCGATCAGACAGAAGAGCGTGGGGATCAGTACTGCCAGGGTGGGATTAAGTGCGTCGGGAGAAGGCAGACTTTGCTCATAAACGAAAGCACCGATAACGCCGCATATGCCGCCAACGTACATTACGCCGGGGATACCGAGGTTCATGTTGCCCGACTTCTGGGTAATGATTTCACCTGTAGAGCCATACAGCAGGGGTATACCCTGAGCAATGGCACGAGGGAGGAAAGAAAGTATAGCTGCAAGCATGGTTATTTCTCCTCCTTTTTAGAAGATTTAGTCAGGCTGAGCTTATAGTTGATGAAAAATTCACCGCCGATAATAAAGAAGAGGATTATACCGGTAAGAATATCACCAAAGGAAGAATTAAGCCCAAAGTCCGTGGCAATTTCTCCGGCGCCTCGACTGAGGAATACCAGCAGCAGGCTGGTCAGTATCATCCAGATGGGATTGAACTTGCCGAGCCAAGATACCATAACAGCGGTAAAACCTCTGCCGTCTACAATGTTCGCATTGAGGGTATGATTGGTACCGCCTACCAACAGCAAACCGGCCAGTCCACAGATAGCGCCCGAGATCAGCATGGTGCGGATCACTACCTTCTCTACCTTTATTCCAATGTATCTTGCAGTGCGGTCACTTTCACCGACAACCGAGATTTCGTAGCCGTGCTTGGAATAGTTGAGATATATATACATGCCAATGGTCACAAGAACCACTATGATAATGTTCAAAGCATATTTGGAACCCAAAATTTCAGGGAACCAGCCCACTTTGGTAAGGGGGTTGATAACGCCGATGTTGCCGGAGCCCTTGGGGTTTTCCCATACAACAGAGAAGTAGGCTACCAACTGTATAGCCACATAGTTCATCATAAGGGTAAAGAGGGTCTCGTTGGTGCCGAACTTAGCCTTAAAGAAGGCCGGGATAGCGCCCCAAAGGGCACCTGCGACGATACTTGTGATCACCATGCAAATAATGACCAGCGCATTGGGCTGATTTTTCATAAGGATCATGCAGGCTGCAGACGCAAGAGCACCGGCAAGGGCCTGTCCTTCACCGCCGATATTCCAAAAGCGCATCTTGAACGCAGGAGTGAGCGCAAGAGCGACACAGAGCAGCATAGCGGTATTCTGGAGAAGAACCATGAACTTACGGTTGGACCCGAAGGAACCGTCAATGATGGTTGCGAAAATCTGAATGGGTTTTTCCGAAGTAACGAGGGTGGTTACCACGCTGCAGCAGATAAGAGCAAGAATAATGGATACCGCTCTAATGCACCAGTTCACATACCAGGGCATTTCGCCGCGCTTGACAATATGAAAAAGAGGTTCTCTTGTTTTATTCATCGCTGTTACCTCCAAGACGGGTCATCATCATGCCTACATCTCGCTTCTTTGCGCCTCTGCCGGGAACGATGCCGCTCACCTTGCCTGCGCAGAGTACCAAGATGCGGTCGCAAAGTTCCAGGAGTACGTCAAGATCCTCACCTACATAAATGACAGCTACGCCCTTCTGCTTCTGCTGATTGATCAGCTCGTAAATAGTGTAGGATGAGTTGATGTCGAGACCTCTTACCGCATAAGCGGTAAGAAGAACCTTGGGAGCCGAGGCAATCTCGCGTCCGACCAGAACCTTCTGAACGTTGCCGCCGGAGAGTTTTCTTACAGGGGTTTCAATGCTGGGGGTTTTTACGTGGAGTTCTTCCACGACCTGCTCGGCCAGATGTCTCGGGCTCTTGCGATCGGTAAAGAAGCCTCTGCCTTTTCTGAAGGAACGAAGCATCATATTGTCGCTGAGGTCCATGCCGCCAACGAGACCCATGCCAAGACGGTCTTCGGGTACGAAAGAAAGGCTGATACCCTTTTCAGCGATACTGAAAGGATCCTTACCCAGCAGTTCATCGCGGGTTCCGTCATCCTCAATATAGCAGATGGATCCGCTCTCCACCGGCTGCAGGCCTGCAATGGCCTCCAGCAGTTCCTTCTGGCCGCTGCCGGAAATGCCGGCAATGCCAAGGATCTCACCGCTCATGGCGGTGAAAGAAACGTCCTGCAGTTTAAGAATACCATCAATGGAGCGAACCGTCAGGCCGTTTACCTCGATTCGAGGCTTGGGGTCTACGGGCTCGGGACGCTCGATGTTAAGAGTGACGGAATGGCCAACCATCATATTGGTCATCTCCTGCGCATTGGTATCTTTTGTAGGCATAGCACTGATAAATTGTCCCAGTCGGAGAACAGCTACACGGTCGGAAAGCTCTTCAACCTCATGCATCTTATGGGTGATGATAACAATGGCTTTTCCGTCGTCACGCATATTGCGAAGCACCGCAAACAGCTTGTCCGTCTCCTGAGGGGTAAGAACAGCGGTAGGCTCGTCCAAAATAAGGATATCCGCGCCCCTGAAGAGTACCTTTACGATCTCTACCGTCTGCTTCTGGGACACAGACATATCGTAGACCTTCTGATCGGGGTCTACCTCAAAGCCGTAGGCATCGCAGATCTGACGAATTTTTTCGGACGCGGCCTTGAGATTCAGCTTTCCCTCAAGTCCCAGTACGATATTTTCCGCGGCAGTAAGTACATCAACCAGCTTGAAATGCTGATGGATCATACCGATACCGTGGTCAAAGGCGTCCTTAGGAGAGCGAATAACGACCTTTTCGTCGTTTATGAATATGTCGCCTTCGTCAGGGTAGTAAATACCGGAAAGCATATTCATCAGTGTCGTCTTACCACTGCCGTTTTCACCCAGCAGGGCAAGGATTTCTCCCTTATAGATGTCCAGCCAAACCTTGTCATTAGCGATAACAGGCCCAAAGGTTTTGGTGATGTTTCGCATTTTTATGGCGGCTACTTTTGTCTCCAATGGCTTCATCCTCCAGTTTTATGATAAAGTCGTCAATGCAGCACAATGCAGCAAAGGGTAACTCAGCGGCTGAACCGGTCACTGGGCTACCCTTTACAGCATTGTAGGGAAGCCCTGCAAAAACAGGGCTTCCCCAAGAATTTTCTTATGCGTCGAGGTTGGTAATACCGTCGATGAACATATCGAAGTAGGGAGCAGAACGATACTCGGACTCGTGGAAGTAACCGCCGGCAATAGCCTCGGTCTCGGGAACGAAGTCGCCCATATCGTCAACGTCAGCCATGTAGCTGTCGAGAGTCTTGCCGCCAACGGTGAAGGTAGAGGTATCGAATACCTTGAGAGAACCGTCAAGCAGAGCAGCCTTGACTTCCTCAAGCTTTGCAGCGGTACCTTCAGCAGCAACAGCCTCGTTGAGTTCCTTCAGAGCAACGCCGCCGTTTTCCAGCGTACCGATCCAGTCGGCAGCAATGGTCTCGCCGTTCATGGCAGCCTTCATGGAGTACATCATGTAGGGAGCCCAGTTGATGTAGGAAGCAACGATATAGGTATCGGGGCAAGCGTCCTTAGCGGAACCATTGTAGAATACGAAGGGAACGCCATTGTTCTGGCACTCGGTGGGAGCGCCCATGGAGTCAGCGTGCAGGGAGATGAGCTTGCAATCGTTGTTGATGAGCTTGATTGCGCCTTCCTGCTCGAGGGTGGGATCATACCAGGAGTTGGTGAAGGTTACGTCCATGGTAGCGGTGGGGCAAGCATAGCGAACGCCAAGATAGAAGGAAGTCATACCGGAGATAACTTCTGCGTAGGGGAATGCGCCGATGTAGCCAACCTTGGCTTCTTCAGCGGTGAACTCGCCTGCAGCGATCATCTCGTTGAGCTTCAGACCGGCAGCAACGCCGCCGAGGAAACGACCTTCGTAGATGGAAGCGAAGGCGTTGTGGTAGTTAGCAACACCGGCGGTGTGAGCCTGAGTACCGGTAGCATGGCAGAACTGAACATTGGGGAATTCCTTTGCAGCCTGGAGCATGTAGGGCTCATGACCGAAGGAGTCAGCGAATATGTAGGTGCAGCCGTCTTCGACCAGCTCAGCAGCTGCATCGTAGCAAGCTTCGGACTCGGGAATGTTTACCTTTACAACATACTCAACGCCAAGAGCCTCGCAGGCTTCCTTGGTTGCGTTCAGGAAGTTAAGGTCGTAGGTGGAGTTTTCGTCATGCAGGAAGATAAAACCGGCCTTGAACTTAGCGGTTTCATTCTTGGGGGTGTCGGTCTTTTCGTTGCCGCAGGCAGCAAGAGAAAATACCATAGCCAGGGCGAGAAGCAGCGCGATAATCTTTTTCATTCTTTTCCTCTCCTAATTGTTTCTTTGTTTCTTTATCAAAACCCTTAAGGGGTCAAGATACATTTTACAGCTTGTCCGAAAGCGAAAAACACCGATCAAGGTGCATAATGACCCTATCGGTGCGTGTTTTACTATCCCCATATTAATGGAACAGCGCTATCGATAGTCCGGTCATTTACGGCGTCCGGGCAGAGACTTCAAATCCATATCATTTGCTATGTATCGAGCGTTTAAGCGATATTCAGTTATAATCAAGCATATATTATATGTTATATGATAATCACGAAACCCACAAAGTTCCCCGTTTATTATCCTCGTGTCCTGAGCAACCGCCCGCCGAAGCAGGCGGTTGTTCAGTTTATTGGTAATTTTTACCAGTTACTCCCACTCTATTGTTCCGATGGGCTTGGGGGTGAGGTCGAGGCAGACGCGGTTGATGCCGTCTACTTCGTGGGTGATGCGGTCGGTGATGTGGTGCAGGAGGGCGTAGGGGATCTCCTCGATGGTGGCAGTCATTGCGTCGGTGGTGTTCACTGCGCGAATGATTGCGGGCCAGCCTTCGTATCGCTTGCCGTCCTTTACGCCGACGCTCTTGAAATCAGGCACAGCGATGAAGTACTGCCATACCTTACCGGCAAGACCGTTCTTATCGAACTCCTCGCGGAGGATAGCGTCGGCCTCACGCAGAGCGTGGAGACGGTCGCGGGTAATTGCGCCGAGGCAGCGCACGCCCAGACCGGGACCGGGGAAGGGCTGACGGTAAACCATGCTGTGGGGCAGACCGAGCGCCTCGCCCACAACACGAACCTCGTCCTTATAAAGGAGCTTAACGGGCTCCACAAGTTCCATCTTCATATCCTCGGGCAGGCCGCCTACATTGTGGTGAGCCTTAACGCCGTCGGACTCGAGAATATCGGGATAAATGGTACCCTGAGCGAGGAAGTCGATACCCTCCAGCTTGGAGGACTCCTCGTCAAAGACCTTGATGAACTCAGCGCCTATGATCTTACGCTTCTTCTCGGGCTCGGCTACGCCTGCAAGCAGCTCGAGGAAGCGGTCGGTAGCGTCAACATAGATGAGGTTAGCGTCCAGCTCCTTGCCGAACACCTCGATAACCTGCTCGCTCTCACCCTTACGCATGAGGCCGTGGTTTACATGAACGCAGACAAGCTGCTTGCCGATTGCCTTGATGAGAAGAGCGGCAACAACGGAAGAGTCAACGCCGCCGGACAGAGCCAGCAGGACCTTCTTATCGCCTACCTGGGCGCGGACTGCGGCTACCTGTTCGTCTATAAAAGCCTGGGCAAGGGCGGGGGTGGTAATGCGCTCCATAGTTTCGGGACGAATGTTTCCAGTCATGATTATTACCTCCGTTGCTCTCAGTTGGTGAAGTTATCGAAATAACCCTGAATGTGGATAATGGGGGTTCCCTTGTCGCCGGAACCGCTGGTCAGGTCGCAGAGAGAGCCGATAAGGTCGGTGAGGCGGCGGGGAGTTGTACCCTGAGAGGCCATATCGCCAACCAGATTATCCTTCTTATCGCGGATACGCTGGGAAATTGCTTCCTTAAGAGCGTCGCCGCTGAGGTCTGCGAAATCGTTATCAGCAAGATACTTGATCTTGACTTCGTTGGGAGTGCCGTCCAGACCCTCGGTATAGGCAACGCCTACGCAGGGGTCAGCCAGTTCCCAGATCTTACCCACGGGATCCTTGAATGCGCCGTCGCCGTAAACCATGACCTCAACGTGCTTGCCGGTCTTGGTGAGAACGCTGCTCTGAATTTCATTTACGAGATCGCCGCAATCTCTGGGGAAGAGCTTTACGGAGTCCTCGGTGGCCTTATTGGAGCCGAGGAGGCCGAACTGCTCATTATAACCGCTGCCGTTTACGGGCTGGGTAAGGATATCGTCAAGACCGTAGACTATCTCAGCACCGGCCTTATTGAGCAGGCGCTTGGTGCGCTGACGGGTATGGATATCGCAGGTGAGCACCTTCTTGGTATAATTCAGAACCGCGCGGGGGTCATTGGCAAGGATAACCTCTACCTCTGCGCCGCTCTCGCGGATAATGTCGCTGTAATACTGAACGTAGTCCACGCCGGTGAAGGGGTGACGGTTCTCGCCGAAGAGCTCACGATAGCGCTCGAGAGTGAGTACATCGCGGTAGGGGTCTACTCCGGCCTCGTCCAGCTTATCCCAGGAAACTATCTCGTTGCCGACCTCGTCGCTGGGGAAGCTGAGCATAAGAACAATCTTCTCAGCGCCGCCTGCAATGCCGCGCAGGCAGATGGCAAAACGGTTTCGGGAAAGAATGGGCATGATGACGCCGATAGTGCCGCCGCCAAACTTGGCGCGGACGTCCTCGGCAATGGCTTCAACAGAAGCGTAGTTGCCCTGGGCTCTTGCCACGACAGACTCGGTGACGGCAATAACGTCACGGTCGCGCATTGCAAAGCCTTCGGCTTCGGTGGCTTCAAGGACACTGTTTACAACAATGCTTGCCAAATCGTCGCCCTGGCGAATTATGGGGCAACGGATACCCCTGGAAACTGTACCAACTTTACGTTCCATATACTTCTCCTCCGTCTGATAAAGCAGCGGGCAAACGCTCGCCATAAAAACGAATTAAAAATTCGCGGATAATCGTTATCTCTATAACAGAGTAATTATACAGCGTCTTTGCCCTCCCTGCAAGTTTTTATTTTAATTTGATGAGAAAAACATTGAATTTATTTTGCCCCAAAACAATGCTAACTGCACAAAAAATCAAAATATTGCGCAAAATTTGTGTTTCTTCACTCCCCACGTCCTCCGGGATATGCGAATTATGTCGTTTTTGGTTGACTTCGGAAGTTGTCGGGAGTAAAATTAATTTTGTGTTAATAATTCACTGAGGAGGAATAACTCTTGGAAAAATTCTTTAAGCTCTCTGAACGCGGCACCAATAAAAAGACTGAGATCATCGCCGGTATTACTACGTTTATGGCTATGGCCTACATTCTCATGGTAAACCCCGGCATGTTCTCCGAGCTCGGCACGGTTTCTTTCGGCGCCATCTATATCGCGACCGCAATTTCCGCAGTTATCGGCACCCTGCTCATCGGTCTGCTTGCAAACCTTCCTTTGGCTCAGGCTTCCGGTATGGGTCTGAACGCATTCTTCGTCTACACTGTTTGCTTCGGTCTTGGATTCAGCTATGCCAACGCACTGCTCTTCGTTCTCGTAGACGGTCTGCTTTTCATACTTCTTACCATCACCGGTCTGCGCCGCCTCATTTTCGAAGCAATTCCTCAGGCTGTTAAGGCCGCTATTCCTGCAGGTATCGGTCTCTTCATCGCGTTCCTCGGCTTACAGAACGCCGGTCTGGTCGTTCCCGACGCTTCCACCGGTGTCACCCTCGCTTCCTTCAATCTGCTCGGCTCCGCAACCTGGGGCAGCATTATGCCCATGCTGGTTACCGTAGCCGCTCTCATTGCCATCGCCGTTCTCTCCAAGAAGGGCATCAAGGGCGCTATCCTTTGGAGCATTCTCGGCGGAGCTGTTGTTTATTATCTGCTGGGCTTCACTGTCCCCGGCTTCTACGACGGTTTCCTCTCCGGCGTTTCCCTCAATCCCTTCTCCGCTTTCAAGGAATTCGGCGAGCAGGCATTCCTCAAGGTATTCACCGAGGGCTTTGATTTCTCCGCTTATCTTGCAGTTGAAGGCCACAGCGTAAGCGGTCTTATCATCGCATTCGTCACCACCGCTCTCGCTTTCTGCATGGTTGACATGTTCGACACCATGGGCACCCTCTACGGCGCATGCCGCGGCGGCGGTCTGCTTTACAAGAACGCCAAGGGCGAGGACGAGGTCCCCAACATGAACGAGGCTATGCTGGCTGACGCTATCGCCACCTGCACCGGCGCTATCTGCGGCACCTCCACCGTTACCACCTTCGTTGAGGCTTCCTCCGGCGTAGCAGTTGGCGGCCGCACCGGTCTTGCCGCTATCGTAAGCGCCATCCTCTTCTTCATCGCAATGTTCCTCTCTCCCATCGCCGCTCTTATTCCCGCAGCAGCTTATGCAGCAGCCCTTATCTACGTTGGTATTCTCATGATCGGCTGCGTAAAGGACATCGACTGGAACGACGCTGCTATCGCCGTTCCCTCCTTCCTGACCATCACTATGATGCCCTTCACCTATAACATTTCCTACGGTATTGCATTCGGCCTTATCTCCTACATCGCTATCAAGATCTTCACCGGCAAGGCCAGGGAAGTCAACGTCGGCACCTGGGTCATCGCTATCCTCTTCGCCCTCATGTTCTTCCTCACCCACTAAGCACTTACATAAAATTTGCCCCGCACCGTTTGGTGCGGGGGCTGTTTTTTGCTACATTACTTTTTCCATCTGCCGCTGATATAGAACACAAGTCCTATGAAGAACGGCGTAAATCCGGCGAGGGCGTCGCCGAGGAAGAATCCGAGATAGCCCATATTCAGCGCAACGCCGAAAAGCAGTCCCAGTCCTATGCGGAGGATTATACCGTCCAGTATCGCCGTGGCAAAGTTGACGGTGGTATTGCCGCTGCCGTTTATCAGCGCGTTCATACCGGAACGGGCAGTATTGCCGAAGAACACAAGGATCACGACAGGTACATAGGAAATACCAAGGTCTATAACTCCCTGCTCCGAGGTGAAAATACCGTAAATATGCTCGGGGAAGAAAACGAACAGCAGCGAAAGGACTACGGCCACCAGCAGAGTTATCTTGTAGATGGACACCATGACCTTTTTTACGCGATCATATTTCCTGGCGCCGATATTCTGTCCCACCATGGAGGAGCCGGCGGTATTCACCGCGCTGGAGACCTGATTACTGGTAGTGCTTATCTTATTGGCGATGCCCGCAAATGCGGAAACGGTTACGCCGTAGGAGTTGACCCAGGAATTTACGAAGAGCTTTGAGAAACGAACCGCGGCGCTTTTTATCGCCATGGGCACGCCCAGCTTTACAAGCTCGGTGAGCATCTCCGTATCGATATGGAAGAAATCACGGGCGGCAACGTTTATCTCGTAATAGGCTCTGTTCTTGTAGATAAATCCGGCGCAGCTGATGAAGCTTACCGCCTGACTTATTACCGTCGCCAGCGCCGCGCCTTTAGCGCCCCAGTTAAAGCCGATGACGAAAATGAGGTCAAGGACGAGGTTTAGCACCGCTGCTATACTTATAAATATAAACGGTCGCTTGGAGTCGCCCATGCCGCGGAGTATTGCCGAACCCATATTGTAGCCATAGGTAAAGACCATACCTGCCATACAGACGGTGGAATAATCCAGCGCCTCCTTAAAGGCCTCCGGCGGCGTATTCATCAGCCGCAGCAGCGGCTCACGAAGGCAGATACAGATTATACTCAGGAAAATGGCTATGCTGATAAGGAAGGTGCACATGGTACCCACGAAGCGCCCCAGCTTATGCCGCTCCCCCGCACCTATATGCTTGGATATGAGCACCTGCGCGGCGCTGGAGAAGCCCATGGCGATAAAGGTAAGAAAACCGGAAACGTCACCGCCGACGGATACTCCGGAAAGTCCCGTTGAACCCAGCACCTGACCAACCACTATCATGTCCACCATGTTGTAGACTATCTGCAGCAGATTGGATAAAAATAGCGGCGCAGCGAAGATAAGCAGCTGCTTGCCGACGTTGCCTTCAGTAAAATCGGTTATTAGCGTTTTTCTGGCAGTACCCATGTTCTGCCTCCCTGTCCCATAATACTTATATGCTTAATAATATCACGTTTTACTATGTTTGAAAAGACTTGTTTTGATTTTTATGCCGAACATGAAAAACCGCCGCAGTCAGTCGACTGCGGCGGTTTGGTGTTTATTAAGCTTAGAACATTTCCTTGGAGCAGTTGTCGATCTCTCTGGTGAGAGCTTCGTAAACG
>CAYYLZ010000026.1:0-28644 GCA_964472725.1 uncultured Oscillospiraceae bacterium | reverse complement strand
TCCTTTCCGTAGAAATAATAATAGCCGCCCTCGGTTGACCGAGAACGGCTATGTAAGAGATATAAACTGCATCCGGTTTGGTCACATCGAGACAAAACCGAACAGACCTGACAAATGATTTTTATACATTTCAAGCAAGGACAATGAGAGGAGCAGAGAACCATTCCGAACGGCATCCAGAGGCCAAAACTTCCCCCATTTTTTAACCAAAACGGGGCAAAAAACGGCCACTTCCCCCATCATTAACTCAAAAAAACCGGTTCAGGCTGCGTCAAATCCTTTCAAAAAGGGATAAAGTTAATCAGCGGTTAAGATACAGAAAAACCCCGGAAAATCGTGATTTTCCGGGGTTTTTGAAGCGATTTGATTGTAAAAACCAGTTCTGTTAGCGCTTGCTGAACTGGGGAGCGCGACGGGCTGCCTTGAGACCGTACTTCTTACGCTCCTTCATACGAGGATCACGGGTGAGGAAGCCGGCTGCCTTGAGGGCGGGACGATAGGTCTCGTCAACCAGAAGGAGAGCGCGGGCAATACCGTGACGGATAGCGCCGGCCTGACCGGTTACGCCGCCGCCGGTAACGGTAGCAACGATGTCAACCTTGCCGAGGGTATCGGTGGTGACCAGGGGCTGACGAACAATGAGCTTCAGTGTCTCGAGACCGAAGTAATCATCGATATCGCGGCCGTTGATGGTGATAGCGCCGGTTCCGCCGGGGAACAGGTGAACTCTTGCAACAGAAGACTTTCTTCTGCCGGTGCCGTACATATAAGGCTTCTTGCTAGTATACATTATTCAGTACCTCCACTTATTCCCAAATCTCGGGCTTCTGAGCGGCGTGCTTGTGCTCTGCACCCTTGTAGACCTTCAGTCTGTCCAGCTGATGACGGCCGGTGGGGTTCTTTGCGAGCATACCCTTAACAGCAAGGTTCATAGCCATCTCGGGCTTGGTAGCCATAAGGGTCTTGTACTGAACTTCCTTCAGGTGGCCTACATATCCGGTGTGATGACGATAGTACTTCTGGGTGAGCTTGTTGCCGGTGAGAACAGCCTTATCAGCGTTGATAACGATTACGAAATCGCCGCAGTCAACGTGGGGGGTGTAATCAGGCTTATGCTTGCCGCGCAGCAGGGTGGCGGCGGTAGCGGCAGTGCGGCCGAGGGGCTTGTCTGCAGCGTCAAGAATATACCATTTTCTAACAACGGTATTCTTGTTAGCCATGAAAGTAGACATGGAACATTAACCTCCAATAATATCTTTTGCGATTGACTTTATAGTCAATGCATTTTAAAATACTTCTGTATGGCCCTTTGAGGGCTTCTAAGTTATACCACAACGGGAATACCATGTCAACAACTTTTTTCACTTTATCCTTGTAAAGCTCGGCTTTTCTCGTTTTTGCTTCGATTTGCTCGCGTTTTCTCACTTTCAATTTTCATTTTTGCTGTTTTTTCTTCAGAACGGAGTTTTCTTTATGGAACACCTTACAAGTCTTGTCCGCCGCTGCGTGGAAGATTACGACATGATTCAGGAGGGTGACCGCATCGCCGTTGGCATTTCCGGCGGTAAGGATTCCCTCGCTTTGCTATGCTCTCTGGCCTCCCTGCGCCGCTATTATCCCAAGAAATTCACCCTTGCCGCCATCACCATCGGCATCGGCTTTGAGGACATGGATTTCTCCGGCGTGCGGGAGCTTTGCCGCAGATTGGACGTGGATTATATATATGTAGAGTCAGATATCCGCCACGTGGTTTTCGACGTAAAGCAGGAGAAAAATCCCTGCTCCCTCTGCGTTAAAATGCGCAAGGGTCTGCTCAACGACACGCTTGTTGCCAACGGCATCACCAAGGTCGCTTTCGGACACCACATGGACGACGCGGTGGAGACTTATCTCATGTCGCTTATATATGAGGGACGCATAAGTTGCTTCCGTCCAGTGACATTTATGGATCGCAGCGGCGTTACTCAGATCCGTCCCATGCTTTACGCCGACGAGGCCATGACCGCCTCTGTCGCCCGCCGTTATTCCCTGCCGGTGGTGAAAAACACCTGCCCCATGGACGGCGTAAGCAAGCGGCAGGACGTGAAGGAGCTTATCCAAAAGCTCAGCCTTGAGCAGAAGGATTTCAAACCCAAGGTTTTCCGGGCAATTCAGCGTTTCCCCATGCCCGGCTGGGAGGTAGTGAAGTAAGTGGAACTCATTAAAAATCAAATCTACGAAGTCAATATCGAGGGCTGCACCGCCGAGGGTCAGGGCGTTGCCCGCATCGACGGACGCGCCGTATTCGTGGCGGGCGCGCTACCCGGTGAGCGCTGTGTTATAAAGCTGCTAAAGGTCAGCAAGACCGCCGTATGGGCAAAGGTGGAGGAGCTTTTGCAGGCTTCCCCTCACCGCATCGAGCCGGACTGCCCCGTCTGCTCCAAGTGCGGCGGCTGCGATTTCCGCCACGTTTCCTACGAGGAGGAGCTGCGCATAAAGAAGCAGCGCGCGGACGATGTTATGCACCGCATAGGCGGACTTGATCTCACCGCAGAAGAGATCCTTCCCTCCCCTCAGCAGGAGCGTTACCGCAACAAGGCTATTTTTAATGTAGGTCAGCGCGGCGGCAAGGCAGTCACCGGCTTTTATCGTCCCCGCAGCCACGATATAGTCCCCATCGAAAGCTGCTTGCTGCAGGACGCCGTGGCCGATGCTGCGGCTGCCGCTTTGCGCCGCTGGATGGACAAGTACTCCGTTCCCGCCTACGACGAGGACACTGCAAAGGGCATAGTACGCCGACTTTTCGTGCGCAGCGTAGCCCACGGCGTATGCGTATGCATAGTTGCCGCAGCGGACAAGCTGCCCCACCGCGAAGAGCTTATCGACATGATCATCCTTGCTTGCCCCGGTCTTGTTTCCATCGTTCTCAACGTGAACCGCTCCAAGGGCAACGGTATTCTTTCCGATAAATTCATCACACTTTGGGGTGAGGAAAGCATTGACGCCGAGCTTTGCTCCCTGCGCTTCAAGCTCTCCCCCCGCTCCTTCTTCCAGATAAACACCCCGCAGGCGGAAAATCTCTACGCCCGCGCTATAGAATACGCCGGACTTACCGGCGCAGAGCGAGTGCTTGACCTCTACTGCGGCACCGGCACCATCGGCCTTTACGCCGCTTCCAGGTGCGCCCACGTTACAGGCGCGGAAATAGTTGACGCGGCAATCGAGGACGCCAGGGAGAACGCCCGCCGCAATGGCATAGAAAACGCGGATTTCATCTGCGCCGACGCTTCGGACGCAGCCCGCCATTTTGCCGAAGCCGGACTGGCTCCCGACGTAATAATCGTCGACCCGCCCCGCAAGGGTCTCGCCCCCGACGTTATCGACTCTGTAGCGCAAATGTCACCTCAGCGGGTGGTTTACGTTTCCTGCGATCCCGCAACCCTTGCAAGAGATTTGAAGTTGTTTGTGGAAAAGGGTTATAAGGCAGTAAAATTAACTGCGGCTGATATGTTCCCGAGGACAAGACATGTTGAGTGTGTGGCTTTGCTGTGCCGAAGCTGACCCACGGCGTAAACCCTAACGACCTGTAAGGATAATACAAGAACAATGAAAAGAAAACTACATTACGAATTGCAGGAATTCAAGATGCTTCTCGGCGCAATACCGGCCACTGTGGTGACGCTTTTTGTGGTAAGCGTGGTGTGCATGAATCTGCTTGCCAACAAGACCCTGCTGCAGCTGGATTGGATCGCCCTTGACGGCGGAATTCTGATATCCTGGCTTTCCTTTATGTGCATGGATATTATCACCAAGCATTTCGGCCCGAAAGCCTCCAACAGCATTACCGTGCTGGCTGCTATGATAAATCTGCTGACCTGCCTCATATTTTTTGTCGCAAGCGCTATTCCCTCCAACGCGGGAGATTACAGCGCCTTTGACGGAATATTCGGCGGCACATGGTTCATTCTGCTGGGCAGCACCGTTGCGTTCCTTGCCTCAGCGCTTATCAACAATTCTCTGAACTGGCTTATAGGGAAAGGATTCCGCAAAAATCCCGACGGCAAGCTGGCCTTTGCCGTGAGAGCCTATATATCCACTTTTATCGGACAATTCCTCGATAATTTTATCTTTTCCATCATCGTATTCGTATTCTTCGCTCCTGTATTCTGGAACGGGTTTCACTGGACCATACTCCAATGCGCAATGTGCGCGCTGACCGGCGCAGTTGCAGAGCTTATCATGGAGATAGCATTCTCCCCCATCGGATATCGCATTACGAAGAAATGGCAGGCCGAAGCGGTGGGAAAAGATTATTTAAAATTTGTGGGAAAGGGTGAAAAGAAATGAAAGCTTTGATAACCGGAACTTCACAGGGTATAGGCAAAGCCATTGCCGAGCTGTTTTTGCGCGAGGGCCACACCGTTATCGGCATTGACAGGCAGTCCCAAAGCATAGATCACCCTGCATATTCTCACTACGTCTGCGACATACGCGACGAGGATACGCTGCCTCAAATCGAGGGTGTTGAAATACTCATCAACAATGCCGGCACTCAAAACGAAGCGGATATAGACATCAATCTTAAAGCGCTTATCCGCATAACGGAAAAATACGGGGTGCAGGACAAAATCAAGTCCGTTCTCAATATCGGCTCCGCCAGCGCCCATACCGGCTCGGAGTTCCCCGAATACTGCGCCAGCAAGGGCGGAGTATTGGCATACACCAAAAATGTTGCGATACGCGTGGCTCAGTACGGCGCCACCTGCAACAGTCTTGACCCCGGCGGAGTGCTGACCCCCCTTAACGAATGCGTGATGAACGACCCCGAGCTGTGGCAGCAGATAATGGACGAAACTCCCCTTAAAAGATGGGCGACCCCCGAGGAAATTGCCCAATGGGCGTACTTCCTGACCGTCACCAATGCCTTCTGCACCGGTCAGAACATTTTGGTAGACGGCGGCGAATCCATAAATTATCATTTTATTTGGAAGGATTAACAACAGGAGGCACATTATGGACGGTAAGACCACGGTAAAATACCTGCAGAATTATATAAAGCAGAAAGACCATCACCCCGAGCTGCTGAAAGATTATTTTCTTAAACTCGCGGAGGAAGTCGGCGAGCTTTCAAGGGCAATGAGAAAAAATATCAAAGCCGAAAGCTTGGAACAAATTAAAGGAACCATAGACGAAGAGCTGTGGGACGTAATTTACTACACACTGGCTATTGCAAATATATATGACATTGATATCGAAGAAGTCATTAAGGCAAAGGAAGAATTGAACCAAAGCAAGTATCCCTCCAATATAATATTCGAAGAAAACAGGTGAACCATGGCAAGAACCGAAATCGTCACTATGACAAATATGTGCATGATATACGACGGCACCCGCGTACTGGTGCAGGACAGAAAAGACCCTCACTGGCCGGGTCTTACCTTCCCCGGCGGTCATGTGGAAAAGGGCGAGTCCTTCACCGGCGCTGTCATCCGTGAAGTATTTGAGGAGACCGGCCTGAAAATTTCCGCCCCGCAGTTATGCGGAATAAAGGACTGGACAAACGACGACGGCTCCCGATACATGGTGCTTTTCTATAAGACAGATAAATTCGAGGGAACTCCGGTTTCCTCCGACGAGGGCGAGGTTTACTGGCTGGAGCTGAGCGAAATGAAGCAGCTGCCCCTCGCCGACGGAATGGATAAAATGCTGGAGGTTTTCCTGAACGAAAACATCAGCGAATATTATTTCTACAAAGAAGACGGAAAATGGGTAGAAGAATTGAAGTAATTCTTCCCGCCCCGAAAGGATAAACCTATGGATCAGAAATTTCGCTGTCCCGTATACAAAAAATGCGGCGGCTGTCAGCTGGACGTAACCTATCCCCAGCAGTTGTCCTTTAAGCAGCGCACGGTCACTTCCCTGCTGGGTCAGTATCGCAAGGCAGAGCCTATTATCGGCATGGACGACCCGTTCCACTACCGCTGCAAGGTCAGTACCGCCTTCGGCTACTCTCACGGTCACGCAATCAGCGGAGTATGGCAGTCCTCCTCCGGCAAGCTCACCCCCGTGGATAACTGCGCCCTTGAGGACGAGCGTGCGGGCGCTATCGTTGCCGCAATAAAGGAGTTGCTCCCCGGCTTCAAGCTGCGCACCTACGATGAGCGCAGCGGCAAGGGTTTCCTGCGCTTTGTTATGATACGCATCGGCAAGCAGAGCGGTGAAATACTGGTGGCACTGGGCACCGGCAGCGGCATATTTCCCGAAAAGAAAAATTTTGCTGCGGCGCTGGTCAAAAAATGCCCAGATATAACCACCATCGTTCAAAATGTCAGCACCGACAGGCTCAATCTTCTGCTTGGACGCGAGGAAACCGTGCTCTACGGTAAGGGCTACATCACCGACCGCCTCTGCGGCTATGATTTCCGCATCTCCGCCCGTTCTTTCTTTCAGATAAATCCCGTGCAGACGGAAAAGCTTTATGCAACGGCGGTGGATTTTGCCGGTCTTAACGGTAAGCAGACCGTCATCGACGCATACTGCGGCGTTGGCACTATCGGAATTATCGCTTCTGCCAAGGCTAAAAAAGTGATTGCCGCCGAAGTGAACGGCGACGCGGTAAAGAACGCAAAGGAAAACGTGCGCCTTAACGGCATCGACAACGTTGAGGTTCTCAAGGCCGACGCAGGCGAATTCATGGCGGCGCTCGCCGAAGAGGGCGAGAAGATTGATGTTGTATTCACCGACCCGCCCCGGGCAGGCTGCAGCCGACAGTTTCTCGCCTCGCTGGTGAAGCTCGCCCCCGCCAAGGTGGTCTACGTTTCCTGCAACCCCGAAACCCAGGCCCGTGACCTGCAGTATCTCACCCGCAGCGGCTATAAGGTGACGAGAATTCGCCCCGTTGATATGTTTCCATTTACAAGACATGTGGAGACCGTGGTTTTACTGACTAAAAACAAATAAATAAACATACATTCAAGGAGGAACGCGCTATGACAATCTATGTAAACGCAAAGGCCGGACGAAACGGAAACGGTACAAAGGAAATGCCGTTCCGCCGTATAAATGACGCGGCAAAGATAGCAAAAGCCGGCGACGAGGTTCTCGTATATCCGGGTATCTACCGCGAATACGTAAATCCTATCAACGCGGGCACTGAGGACGCGCGGATAACCTACCGCAGCGTGGAGCCTCTCGGCGCGGTCATCACCGGCGCAGAGCAGATAAAGAGCTGGGTGCCTTATGAGGGCGACGTATGGGTATGCCGTGTGAAGAACAGCATATTCGGCGACTACAATCCCTACACCACCTTTATCTACGGCGACTGGTACTTCGCCAAGGCCAACAAGCATTCCGGCTGCGTTTATCTCAACGACAAGGCACTTTACGAGGCTGAGACCCTTGAGGAATGCATCAAGGCGGAGGTCTACGAATACAGCTGGGTACCCGAGGATTCCGTATACAAATGGTACACCGAGCAGGACGCCGAGGCGGACGAGACCGTTATTTACGCAAACTTCCGCGGCGCAGATCCTAACGCAGAAAACGTTGAAATAAACGTAAGACGTATGTGCTTCTTCCCCAAGGAGACCGGCGTTGGCTATATTACCGTAAGCGGCTTCAACATCAATAAGGCCGCCACCACATGGGCGCCTCCCGCAGCGTTTCAGGACGCTATGATAGGCCCCCACTGGAGCAAGGGCTGGATAATCGAGGACTGCGATATCTCCAACAGCAAGTGCTCCGGCATAGGGCTTGGCAAATACTACGACCCCGACAACAACCACTATTTCACCACCAAATACGTCAAGAGCCCCACTCAGATGGAGCGCGACGCTGTATGCCGCGGTCAGTATCACGGCTGGCTCAAGGAAAAGGTGGGCAGCCACATTATCCGCCGCAACAATATCCATCACTGCGAGCAGGGCGGCATTATCGGCCGCATGGGCGGCGTATTCAGCGTGATTGAGGACAACCATATTCATCACATCAACAACATGATGGAGTTGGGCGGCGCTGAGATCGCAGGCATCAAGATGCATGCAGCCATCGACGTGACCATGCGCCGCAATCACATTCATCACTGCACCATGGGTATATGGTGCGACTGGGAGGCTCAGGGCACCAGACTCAGCGGCAATCTGCTCCACGACAACCAGCGTCCCGAGTTTGCCAAGGCTCTGCCCGGCGGCATGATGAGCCAGGACCTCTTTGTTGAGGTAAGCCACGGCCCCACTCTCATAGACCATAACATTCTGCTCTCCGACGCCAGCCTGCGAATTGCAACTCAGGGCGTGGCTATGGTACATAACCTTATCTGCGGCGCTCTTACGGACGTAGGCGGCGGCACCGGCTGGCGCTACACGCCCTATCATATCCCCCACCGCACCGAGGTAATGGGCTTCATGACCTTCCTCCACGGTGACGACCGCTTCTACAACAATATTTTCGTGCAGAAGTGGCCCGCACCCGCCACCGAGGCTCCCGGCGCATTCGGCGAAGGCCCCAAGCCCGAGAACCGCATCGTCGGCACATGGACATTCGATGAATACCCCTCCTTCGACGAGTGGAACGCCAATTTTGATTTCAGCAGACCCGCAAACATGGGCGAACTGGAAAAGGTACACTTCAGTCATCTGCCCGTATGGTCCGAGGGCAACGTATATCTGGCCGGTGCCAAGGCATGGAGCAAGGAAGTAAACGGTCTTGTTGTGGAAGGCACTCCCGACGATATAAAGGTCGAGCTGGTCGAAAAGGACGGCAAATACTACCTTGACACCAACGCATACGAGCTTATCGGCGATTTCGGCGGCAGAATGATAAACACCGAAGTTCTCGGCAAGGCATTTGAGCCTGAACAGTATTTTGAAAATCCCGACGGAACCCCCATTCAGTTTGATTCCGACTACTTCGGCGACCACCGCGGCGCAAGCGTTATCCCCGGCCCCTTTGCCTGCGCAGAGGCGTGGAATACCCGCGAGGTATAAATCCTCAAAAAATCAGGACAGAGTGTAGAAAATGCACTCTGTCCTTTACTTTTTATTTCAGCTGTTTCAGCAACTGCTTCAATGTATTTTGATAATTGTTCAGCGTATCCTTCCAGTTCTCAAGGCATTCTTTTCCGGACTCGCTTATGCTGTACGTTCCGTCGCGCTCTTCAAGCAGACCACGCTCTTTCATCTGTTTGAGATAGCGGTATGTTGCCGACATATCCGCTTTATTATCACTGTAAGTGATATAGTTGGATATCTGCTTGCAGACACGGTAGCCAGTCATACTGCCTCCGGAAAGAATATGCAATATTATAGGCTGCATGAATTTTTCCAGATTATTGCCCGTACAGGCGCATTTTGCAAACTTGTTGGTTCTGCGGGCAGGCGGAGAAGATATTTTATATCCGGAACCTGTAAGAAGGTCACGAGCCTTCTCCATGTTCATGCCCAGCCACTCCGCTTTGGAAAACTTGCTGTCGCGGGGTATCGCGCCACTTTCCACCACCATGAGATTCGCGCCCGCATCAAGAGCCTTCTTGCTGGCGGGATGCACGCAAATATCCCTTACAGCCTTACCGCCGGAAAGTCGCAGTGCTGCGACGACATGGGCTATTTTTGCCTCATCTATCATTTCAGCTTCACCAAGCGGCGTTCCCCTTACAGGGAAACGCGCCATAACGCCGGATATCTGCGCTCCACAGCAAACCGCATTGAGAAATATATCCGCTATTTCCTCATTGGTATGCTCATACCCAAGCGGTTCCACAAGTGCGGCAAGGGTCAGTCCGCTTTCGGCAACGCTCTGCATGGTATTTATTCTTACCTTAGGCTCAAATGGAGTGTCATGTCCCTCCCGAAGTCGCAGCGCGTGGTAAACACCGTAAACTCCCGCCTGATTTACACGTTCTGCGGTGATGCCGTCCAACTCACCTGTATTGAATATTATACCATAATCTCCGGGAACTGCCTCACGTATCGCCGGCACATAAGTCAGCAGGAAATCCAGATTATAAAACTCGGTGGTGCGCAGCACTATATACGCAGCGCCGCCCGCCACATACTGTCTTACATACTCGATTATATCTTCCTTTGATACGTGTCCCGGCTCATCAATAAGCCCCCAACGCTCGCCGAAGGAGCAGAATTTGCAGTTCATGGAGCAGGGCTCGTAGTCCATTCCCACAGCGCACCAAATGCATCCGCTATTGCCGGTTATCTTCTTAGCGGCAAGGCGGGCGCAGCTCTGCATATATCTGTCCTCGCGGCTTCCTATCTCTATATCCAGCAGTCGAACAATTTCTTTTTTCTTCAGCGGCACACCCGAAAGGCATTTCTGCAGGCAGCTGTTTATAAATACATTACTCATCTAAAAGATCCTTCAAAATCTCGCAGGCCTTACATACAGCAGGAGCGCAGGTGGTCTTCATAAGTCCCTTTTCCACCATGACAGCCATATCCTCGCTGACCGCAGGATTAAGCCCACCCAGCACCTCGGTACACGCGCAGCCATTGAAAGCGGCAGTGAACTGCTCGATAAACGCAGCCTTCTTCTCGTTGAGCTTATCTCCCGCACCATATTTGAGTCCCAGCGCCATAAATGCTCCGCTGACGCAGCCGCAGGCGCTCCCAAGGCCCATGCCCGCGCCAAAACCCGCGCCTATCCTCTGCGCGGTTTCTACATCGAAGCCCAGCAGCTCCGCCGCCTGACCAAACACGGCCATACAGCAATTTGTTCCGCTGCCAAAGCCCTCAAAAGCCTTTTCTTCCGTAATTGTTATCGCTTTCATAATGTACCTCCGTTTTTTATTGGACTTAGTCTACTACTATTATTATATACATCGCAACCACACTTTTCAAGCGATAAAATATAAAATAGCTTTATCTTTTCTCCGCCTTATGCTAAAATTTATATGTATACATTTTGATTGAATTACTACAATATACGCGAGGCTTGGCATGAAAAAAGGAAATTCTATACTTCAAATCAAAAACACATTTCAGGAGAACTCCGGCTTTAAGGCATTCATACTTTCCATACTTATAACCGGTCTGTCGTATGGTCTTTACAAGGGCATGCTGGACAACTTTCTCGTCGAGGTGGTCGGCATGGGCGAAATGGACAGAGGCGTAACGGAATTTTTCCGCGAGCTGCCGGGTATCCTCATCGTCTTTATCCTCGCCGCATTTTACATGCTGTCCGCTGAAACGCTTTATAAGGCGGGCTCGATCATCATGCTTGTGGGTATGGGCATGCACGCTCTGCTGCCGCCCACAAAGGTGCTGGCAACTCTGGCAATATGCATGTACTCCCTCGGTGAGCATATTCAGCTTGGCATGAAGAGCACCATAACCATGCAGTACGCAAAGCCGGGTAAAAGCGGCGTAGCATTGGGCGCGCAGAACGCTACCAGCCAGATAGGCACGCTGGCGGGCTATCTGCTCATAGTCCTTGTATTCTCCCTTTTCACCAAGGATCAGCCCTACACCGTATTTTTTGCCATCGCCGCTGTTCTTGCGGGCGTCAGTGCCGTATTCTCCATGCGCGTGACCGGTAAGAGCGAGACTGACGAGACCAAGCGCCGCTTCTATTTCAAGAAAAAGTTCAGCAAGTATTATATGCTTGAAATGTTCTACGGTGCCCGCAAACAGGTATTTTTCACCTTCGGCCCTTATGTTCTCATTCTCTTCTACGGCGCCAACGCCGCCATGATTAGTCTGCTCTTCGCCATTTCCGCCATTGCCTGCTTCTTTACCTCTCCCATCGTTGGCAGAATTATCGACAAGCTGGGCTATAAGGTGGTCATGGTTGCAGACACACTTATTCTCGTTATCGTCTGCTTCTTCTACGGCTTTGCCCACCACATTTTCCCCAAGGACATCGCCTTCATCGTTTGCTGCGTCAACTACGTACTGGACGCTATAATCTCTCAGGCCTCCATGGCCTCCAATGTCTACGTTCAGGATCTCTCCGATGGCCCCGACGAAACCAAGGCCACCATCTCCACCGGTGTTTCCATCAACCACGTTATCACTATCTTCATCGCCCTCTTCGGCGGTTGGGTATGGCAGACGCTGGGCATTGAACTGCTGTTCATCGTTTCCGCAGTGCTGGGTCTGTGCAACAGCGCCTACGCAGCAAGCATTAAGGTGAAGAAAAAGGTTACACAATGATTTGTTCTCGCTGCGCATCGCGCGCAGCATATCGAATTTTTTATAGAAAAATATATCGAATGGCGCTCTCGCCATATATCGAGTTCGCCATCGTCGAACATATCGACAATAACAGGTGACTGTAATGAATGAGCAAAAGAACAAACTAAGAGAAGACTCAATAGATTTCGCAATAGACGTTTCCGACATTTGCGAAGCAATTAAAGGTTGTTCCGTATATACTAGTCAGCTGATTCGGGCCTCTTCATCAATAGGTGCAAATTTACACGAGGTCAAGTACGCGCAAAGCAGAGCGGATTTTGTGCCCAAGTTGGAAATTGCTTTGAAAGAAAGTGCCGAAGCAGAATACTGGCTTGAATTACTTTTCCGCAAAAATAAACTATGGAAAATGAGTATATGCGTTTAAAAAACAACTGCGGTTCTATCCGCAGAAGATTGATTACTTCAATAACTACAGCAAAAAACAATACTTAATATCTTTACAATAGCGGAGGTGTCATTATGATACGTACAGCCACTGTCCACGATGCCGAACAACTGCTAACTTTGAATGACGATTTTAACGGCCAAGGTGCAACATTGGACGCAGTAATAAGCTCCCTTGAAAACAACGCGCAGGAAATTGTTGTGGTTGCTGAAGAGAATTCTAAGTTAGTTGGTTTCCTCTGTATACAAATCAAAAAATCATTCTGCTATGATGACTATTCCCTTGAAATAACAGAACTTTACGTCACTCCCGAGTACAGACGCAAAGGGATAGCCAGCAATATGATGGAGTTTGCCGAGGCATATTGCAAGCAAACTTATCCTACACATAAATTAGAGCTTTATACCGGTGAGAAAAATATTACCGCTCAAACATTTTATAAGAGCTTAGGCTATACCGGTAAGCTTGAGTTTCATTTTTCAAAATATCTAATTGACTAACGGTTTTTATCGATATGCCCCGCTTGCGCGTGGCTCGATATATGCTTCGCATTCGATATGCGCGCATCGCGCGCTCGATATGTTTTGCCGCAGGCAAAACACGATCCCACAGTTATATTACACGAGGTGCACTCCCATGACGCAAATCGAAAACATTACACAGATGGAAAATCGGCTCAAGGCGCTGCGTTCCGCCATAGACGAATTGACAGCCGCCGCCGAGAAATACGCAGCTCTGCAGCCCGATTTTGACCTTTTGAGCGAATATTACGGCAGCAAGCTGTGGTTCAAGGACTTTGATGACTCCAATGCGGGCAAGCTCCCGGAGGATCTTCCCTGCGGCGTACTCTCCGAGGACGCAATATATGACCTTATTTCGACCAACCACACCATGATGGACACACTGCAGGAAATCCTCCGCAAGAGCGAAATGAGCTACGAAATTTCCTGCGGTGCGGTGGTTTTCACCCGCGTCGAGGGGAAGATAAAGTACGTTATAATCCGCTCCAACGAGGGCTGGTACGGTTTCCCCAAGGGTCACACAGAAGAGTGCGAATCGGAAGAAGAAACCGCCCTGCGCGAAATTCTTGAGGAAACGGGACTTGATGTGACTATCCTCCCCGGCTTCAAAACCGTTGATGAGCACGGGCTGCCCAATAAGCCCGACGTTATAAAGCGCATAATCTACTTCGCCGCCGAATATAGCGGTCAGGAAATACAGCGTCAGGAAGAAGAACTGAGCGAGGCGCTGCTCATGAGCTACGATGAGGCCATGAGCAGCTTCCAGTTTGAAAGCTCCCGCCGCATTCTCCGCGAGGTAAACGATTTTCTCACAAAATGAGGTATACACCATGAACAAAACATACGTCGCAAGCGTACCCGACCATATCGGCGCGTTTTTGCAGGCAAGCCGACGCTTCGCAGCGCTGGGCATAAACATCACCCGAGTCAGCTACAACAAGGCTGTGGACTCCCACACCATTTTTCTCGATGTGGAGGGCACTGCCGAGCAGCTTGCGGAGGCAGACAAGGAAATGGCCGAAATCGGCTATCTGCAGGACAGCACCGGCAACTCCAATGTACTTCTTCTCGAGTTTCAACTGCGGGACGAGCCGGGCAGCGTGACCCGCATACTGGAGCTTATTGCCGATTTCAGCTTCAACATATCCTATATGAGCTCCCAGTCCGGCGACGGCGATTATCAGTTTTTCAAAATGGGTCTGCTGATAAGCGACAAGGAGAGCGTGAACGATTTTCTGCATAAGGCGGAACAGATCTGTCCCATTCGCATAATCGACTACAATCGCTCCGAGCGAAGCTTTGACAACAGCATCTTCTACAGTTCCTTTGTAAACAGCCTTATCGAGGCCAGTGGCATATCTTCCTCCGCCAAAAATGACCTGCTTATCAATGCCAACCTTGCCATGCAAATGCTTGACGAGCAGGGTCTTTCCCCTCACCGCACCTTTGACTCCATCAGCAAGTTTGCGGATATGCTTGCCAGCTGCCGTGGCGAGGCATTCTCCCCCCGCATCACTCATCACAGGGTAACAGACCAGACAGAGATAACGCTCATAGAACCTCCCTGCGGCAGCAATACCGCCATTATCCGCAGCGGTGACGAGTATCTTTTCGTTGACAGCGGCTACGCCTATTACCGCGAGGAAATGCTCATTCTCCTGCGTCGGCTCGTACCCGAGTTTGATGATATAAAAAAGAGGATACTTATCACTCACGCCGACGTTGATCACTGCGGTCTGCTGCCCATCTTTGATGAGGTTATCTGCAGCCACAAGAGCGCGGTATGCCTGCAGATGGAGTATGAGACCAACAACGGCTACCGTGAGCAGGGCGGCCCCCACAAGCCCTATATCGAAATGTGCAAAATCCTCACCGAATACACGCCCTGCGACCCAGCCAAGGTCACTGTACCCTGGCCAGACTGCACTCCTGAGCATGGCGTGATACGTCAGGCGGGCTTTTTCAATTTCGGTGACCTTGACTTCGAGGTATATGAGACCCGCGGCGGACATCTTCCCGGCGAGATAGTGCTCATAGATTACGCCCACAATATCGCCTTTACCGGCGATGTATACGTTAACATCAAGGGCATGACCTCCGAACAGCGGCAGTACAATCAGTACGCGCCCATTCTCATGACCTCCGTGGACACCGATCCCGAGCTTTGCACCCTCCAGCGCAAAGCTGTATTCCAGCGGCTTGGCTCCGGCAGCTGGAAAATATTCGGCGGCCACGGCATCTGCGCGGAATATGACCCGGCAAACAAATAACAAAATAGAATGCTGTGCATCAATATCATTAATTCAAGAGCCTACCCAGCTTGACGCTGAGTAGGCTCATTTTTTATATATTTCGGGTACTTCAAAGTGGAATTTGTGTTCTATTCTCGTATATCACTTCTTGTAATGCATTATCTTTTATAAGCATTTTTGCAATATCATTATCTGCACCTATATCTTTTATTTCATGTGCGTCTGACCCAACGGTAACATACGTTCCACCACAATCTTTATAAATCTCCAATAATTCTTTTCCCGGCATAGTTTCCCAATGACCTTTTCTAAGAGAAGATGTATTAATTTCTATTACCATATTTTTGTCCAACAACAGCTTAAATATATCTTTTATCTTAGCTTCCGAATAATATATTTCGCCATAATATCTTTTAGGAAAATCTATATGCCCCAAAGCATCAAATCCGCCTTGTTTTACTGTATTCAGCACTTCTTCCCAGTACATAGTATAAAATTCTTTTGCCGAATATTGTTCTCTAACTTTTTGACAAGGAAACATGTCACCAATCCAATGAACACTTCCTATAACATAATCATACGGGTAGCTTGATAATTGTTTTAGTTTATCTGCATACAAATGAGGTTCTCCAAACTCAATTCCCGCACATACTTTGATACGACTATTGTATTTCTCTTTAATTTGATTGTATTTTTCAAAAAATTGGTTTGGCTTATAGTAATTATATCCATAATCATTTGGATTCAAATCAACATGCTCCGTAAAACAAACTATACACATTTCCTTCTCAATCGCTTGTTTTACATATTGCTCCATATCCGCCTCGGAATCACATGAATATTCTGTGTGAACATGTAAATCTGCTATCATATTTTTCTCCATCAACTCAAATTTGTTGTTACGTTCCCCAAAAATAATTTATATGCTAAAAGTCGTTCAGTACACAACTTTTGCGGCAGATTGACGCAAGGCTTCTCCCTTGAGGAGAAGCTGTCACGAAGTGACTGATGAGGGTCCGCCGTCAGGCGGCTTTGCAGAATATTTCGAATACCTGCTGTTTTTATCCGCTGCGCGGATTCCCCTCATCCGTCAGTCGCAAAGCGACTGCCACCTTCCCCTCCAGGGGGAAGGCATACTTTTTCGCCACTACGAACCATAGATTTTTATACATCAAATATCATTACCTCATCGTCATCGCCGGAGCAGGCCTCCCAGCGGGGCAGCCCTGCCGTATTGGGGTCGCCGTTCTTTATAAAGCTGCACCAGTAGTCGGTCATAACCGAGGACAGCCGGTAGTCACCCGGCGTCATCATGCGCCAGCAGCGGCCAAGGGTGCCGAAAATATACCACAGCTCTGCAGAGTGGAAGGCTCCGGATTCATCTCCGGGCAGGTCGCGGTCAAAGGAATAGACGAAAGTCTTTCCCCCGTGTGCCTTACGGACAGCGGCAAAATCAAGGCAGCCGCGCCACAGGGGACCACGCTTCCCGCTCAGCAGCATTTCGTCGGTAATACCCATATCATTTTTATTGCTGCCCAGCATATAGTCAACATCATGCTCCTGTCCTGCGTCCATACATACATCGGGGCTGACCGGCAGCACGAAATTATCTACCACCGGGCTAAAGGGCAGACCCGCGGACTTCCCCGACTGCATAAGGGCAATAGTTGTGTTCATTATATCTCTGGGGCTGAGCTTTCTCAGTCCTTCGGCTGTCAGGGTTCCGGCAAGCTCCGAGAACAGGCTTCCGACCTCCTCGCCCTCCGCCTGACTGCGGCACAAGCCGAAGCCGTTGCCGTAGCCTCCGCCGCTCTGCATTATTGCGCCATGGAAAAGTCCCTTGGCCAGAGGAGATGAGCAGAGCATCTGCACGCTCATTGCGCCCGCTGACTGACCCATTATAACAATGCGCTCCTTATCGCCGCCAAAGGCTTCGATATTTTCATTTACCCATTTCAGCGCCGCTATCTGATCCATAAGGCCGTAGTTACCGCAGTGTCCGTTTGCGTCCTCGGCTGCCAGCGCAGGGTGGCAGAGGAAGCCGAAGGCTCCCACGCGGTAATTTATCGTGACGAGTATAACGTCCCTGCGGCAGAAGGCTTCGCCGTCAAACTCCATCTCGGAGCCGAAACCATGCATGAACGCGCCGCCGTGTATCCAAAAGGCCACGGGGTACTTCTCCCCTGCCTTTCGCTCAGGCGCCCATATATTCAGGTACAGGCAATCCTCGCTCATGGGCGGCAGGAATGCCGGGTCTGCGTAAAATTCCTTGCCGTAAAAGCTGTCGGGCAGCTGGGCAAGCTGGTGCTCACGGGCAGAAAACTCCGTGGCCTGCATGATGCCGTCCCAGGGTTTGGGGCGCCTTGGCGCTTTCCAGCGCAACTCTCCCACAGGCGGCTGAGCATAGGGTATACCAAGATACGCGGTATATCCCTCATATTCTTTACCTATAAGGCTGCCGCTTTTAGTCTTGATTATCTGCATATTACGCTCCCCCTACTGTTATTTTTTAACAATATGATACAACCTTCTCGGGCAAAATGCAAGCGCCTGCCACTGCAAAGCAGCGGCAGGCGTTGGTGGTTTATATTAATAAATACCGAGGGAGTGGCCGCCGTCGATGGTGACGATGGTGCCGACTACCTGATCGGCTGCGGGGCTTGCCAGATAAACGGCAAGAGCACCGATCTCAATGGGAGTACCCATTCTCAGAGTGGGAATGGTCTTTCTGATGCCTTCAAGAGCCTCATCGGGCATACCGTTGAAGAGGTTGGAATAGGTGTAGCCGGGAGCGATAGCGTTCATGTTGATGCCGTAGGGAGCGAGCTCCATACCAACGGCGCGGGTGAACTGGTTTACGCCGGCCTTAGCGGTGCAGTATGCGCTCATGCCGATGGCGCGGCTTGCCATATCGCCTGCGTTGGAGCTGATGTTGATGATCTTTCCGCCCTTGCCCAGCTCCTTCATGTGCTTTGCTACGAAGAAGCTCATGCGGGCTACGCCGTTCAGGTCAACGTCTACGCAGTGGAAGTAGTTGGTCATGTCGTCGTCCATATCCAGGAAGTTGCCGTTGGTGCCGACACCTGCGTTGTTAACGAGAATGTTGATTTCGCCCCACTCGGCAATGATCTTCTCGGTGGTAGCCTTGCAGGCAGCGGTGTCGCCCATATCGCAGCGATAGAAAGCGAACTTGCCGGGGTTTGCAGCGCTCAGTTCGGCAACGGCCTTTTCGCCTGCCTTCTCATCGCGGCCGAGCATGATAACGTTTGCGCCCTGCTGGGCGAAAGCGGTGGCGATACCGAAGCCGATACCCTTGGTTCCGCCGGTAACGACGGCATTCTTGCCTTCAAGAGAAAAAGCGTTTGTCATGTTGGTAATAGGCATTTTATATTCCTCCAAATTTAAAATTTATTCTATTGCTTCCGGTTTCCCGGTACGATCACAAAGCTTTGCCGCGGTGTAAACCATGGCTGCAAGCAGCCAGAAGAACACCATAACGCGGGGATAATACCATGCGTAGTCCGTTATTCCAAAGACCATAGCGCCAGTTATGCCGCCTACGCAGCCTGCACCCACGCCCTTGAGCAGTCCGTTTGTCCCGCTGCGTTTGGTCGTGGTCACGCCCTTTTTGAGGGCGAAGAAAACAGTGAGCAGGAAGCTTACCAGCGCCGTTATTCCGGACTCGGCCCAAATCTCCATATAGATGCTATGGGCGTGGATAAAGGGAAAATGCGCCTGATAGTAGCCGCCGTAGTCAGCCACTTTTTTCACTGCCGCAGCGCCAAGTCCCACGCCGCTGAGGGGGTAGTCCTTGATAAGCTCATACATGGCGGTATAGATGTACGCACGGCTGTTTATGGACGAGTCGCCGCCTACGAAGATGGTAATAAGGCGGTTGAAAATGCTTGCCGGCAGGAAAGGTATCATAACTATCACCGCAACGACGAAGAAAGGTATCAATCTCGGTCTGAGCAGCATGACTACGATAGCAATGCTTACCGCAAAGGCCAGCCATGCGCCGCGGGAGTAGGTCATCAGCAACGCCGCCACGGCGACGATAAATGCAAATGCAAAAACCGCTTTCGTCCATTTTTTCGGAGCGTAAATGGTAAGCGTGAGCATAAGCGGTGCGAAGAACACCAGCACGTTAGCGAAGGTGTTGGGATTATCGAAGAAAGAGTACACTCTGCCGGGCATGGAAGCGTTCAGCGACAGATCGGTAAAAGAGCTGCTGGCAGGAATACCAAGGACAAAGTTCTGATAGAAACCGTACATGCTGCATATTATAATTCCGGCTGCACAGCTAAGCATTAGCACGCAGAGCTTTCCCTCGCTGTTGACGGAAGAAACGCAGACCGCAACGAACAGTATGCAGGTAATGAAGAAAAACAGGAACCGGAAGCTGTCGTCAGCATTCTGCGACCAAAACGCCGAGGCCATGCTCACAACCGCGAAAACGATGGGCCAAAAGCCGATGGCTCCTATATCTATGCGTCCCGCTCCCCTGCCCCGCAGGCTTCCCAGCCAAAGGAAGCCCAGCGCCAGCGCCGCCATGGCGAGGCTGTAAGTGTTATCCCAATACTTATGATGAACGCTCATCATAACAAGCAGGGACAGGCAGACCATATACGGGGCGAATCCGCCCAGCTTTTTCAGCGCGCGGAAAATTATGCTGCCCTCGAACAGGCTTTCACATTTCGCCGCTATTTTTCCTATCAGCCACGGAATGAAATTGACTACTGCGTCAATTACGTGATAAGTCACGCTCTCGCGCCATTTTTCGTCCGTGGAGCAGCCCGAGGTGAAAATATGTCTTATCCCGCTGCACCTCACAAGACGCCCGAAAAAGTCCATAATTCCGCCGAGAATGCCGCCCGCCAGTGAACTCACTGCCGCGGTCTTTATTTTCAGCCAAAGGAAGCAGATAAGATGATATATCGCGCTTTGGCGAATGAGCTTTGCCATTATCTCAGCTCCTGTTTCTGTTCTTGAAGTTATAGAGCGCAGCCAGCAGGCCATACTGCTTCATGCGGATAAGCGTTGCCACTATGGTCTTGTTGCGACCCATGCCGCCCGGCTTATATGCGCTCACAGCGGGGGCAAAAACACTGTCGCGGCAAAGTGCGCGCAGGTTCTTTACCTTCTCCGCCTTGCTTGCGGGATTTCCGGGAGCGAATTCGTTGGCGACGGCTATAAGCAGCCCCGCCCACATGGTAGTATACTCCCAATCCGCTGCCGTTTCTATGGAATACTTCTTCACAAGTTCCTTTTTTATGTCAAAGGAAACCCTGAAGGTCTCGGGATAATCTTTCAGATACTTTCGGGTCACCGAGGCGGGATTGAGGCAATAACGATAAAGCTCCTCGTCTGTGACCGCCAAGGTGTGACCAAGGCTGAAATACTCGATGAGGAACAGCTCGTCCTCAAGATACGCGCCGGTAAAGCGTATTTTATGCTCCTCTATGCTCTTCCTGTCAAAAAGATAACACCATACGAAGCCGTTGAAGGTGGCGACAAGTCTGTCACAGAGCAGGGAGCGAACTATCATCTTCTCCGTAGCGGCCACGTCGTAGCGTCCGCCGGGGATATGCGCGCCGTAGGGCGAAAGGGTTCCGTCGGGAGCCTCGGCAATGAAATTACAAAGAACGGTATCTGTGCCGTGACCTTCCATTGCTTTGAGCATGGTTTCGTAGGCGTTAGGCAGAATGTGGTCATCTGCGTCCACAAAGGAAATAAGCTCGCCCGTTGCCATATCCAAACCGGAGTTTCTCGCGCGGCTGACTCCGCCGTTTTCCTTATGGAGCACCCGCACGCGGCTGTCCTTCGCCGCCCAGTTGTCGCATATAGCCGCGGTATCGTCCTTGGAGCCGTCGTCGATGACGATAAGCTCAAGGTCTGCAAAGCTCTGAGCCAATATGGACTCTATGCACTTGGCAAGGCAATCCTGAGCATTATACGCAGGAACTATAACACTTATACGTGGCATGGCGGCTCTCCTCTCCGGATTTCTAATATGTTATTATATAATAGCATTACATTTTTTTCAATAAAAAAGCTGAATTATACGAGATTTCAGCCGCATAATAATGAGGAGTACGACCGCGAGGTGACAGATGATGATAAAAAAGACCGCAGCCATCTGCTGCGCCGCTGTCCTGCTTATGCTTTTCGTTCCCCGAGCTTCCGCCGACGAGACCATCGAGCTGCCCATACTGATGTACCACCATATTTCAACCGTTCCCGGACGATGGGGTGACTATGTAGTTTCGCCGGAAACCTTTGAAAATGACCTGAAGTACCTTTCGGAACTGGGATACACAAGCATAAGCCTCCAGGAGCTGATTGCTTATGCCGACGGTCGCGGTACTCTGCCGGAAAAGCCGGTTATGATTACCTTTGACGACGGTCAGCGCAGCTTTGCCGAATATGCTTTGCCTCTGCTGGAAAAGTACAATATGTGCGCCGTGGCGGCCATCGTGGGCAAATATGCCGACGATTACACGGAAAGCGGTGACATGAACGTAAGCTACGCATATATGGGCTGGCCGGAGCTGGCAAAGCTGGCGCAGGATCCTCACGTGGAGCTGCAGTCCCACAGCTATGATATGCACTCTCTTGACGCCCGCAGGGGCTGCGCCATGATGGCCGGCGAGGACGAGATCAACTATGAAAAGGTGTTTTTCGCGGATATGAGCCTTCTCAACAAGCGTTTCGAGGAATATATCGGCGAAGAGCCCATCGCCTTCGCCTATCCCTTCGGCATACGCAGTCCCACCGGCAAGGATCTGCTGCTCTCTTCCGGCTGCCGCGCTCTCTTCACCTGTGACGAGCGGGTAAATCACGTTTCCCGTGATCCGCAATGCCTTTATGAGCTGGGGCGCTTCAACAGACCCAACGGCGCAAACCGCTATGCATTTTTTCTGAAGATGGGCATAAGCTGAAAAAATCCTCGACCAAGGTCGAGGATTTTTTATCATTCTTTGAGTTTAAGTCCCAGCCGCCACCCAAGTCCGTATACCACTTTGAAGGATAGTATTATAAGTCCCAAAAGCGCGTAGCCGAACAGCAGACCGGTAATCAGCCTGCGTATATTTCCGCTTTCGTAAGAGGTCAAGCGCTGCACCGTACCGTCCACTATGAGCGGAACAAGCATAAGCAGCATAACCCATACGGGCGGCATGGCGAAAAAGCAGCTCAGCAGCGCTATAAGCATGCCGATAACTTCCCCTGTGCAGCGGGCGCAGATGGGCAGCTTCTTCCCTTTATAGTGAAATGAGCGGTCAGCGCGGCAATGGCAGCCAGTGAAAATAGGCAGCCATTTATTCAGGAACCGGCTCGCTTTCGCAATTATTTTACTCAATTACAGAACGGCGCCCAGCAGGCCAAGAACGGCAGTAAGTATATAGAACACAACGCCGATGATAACGGAAATCAGCGCACCCTTACCGGCAGCCTTACTCGTTCTCGGCTTGGTATCTCTCCACACGAGGAAAAGAATAAGACCAACGATGGGAATGCAGAAGCCCAGCAGACCCCAGCCGAAGCCGCCGTTGTCCACCACCGTAGGCGCGTTAGTTACATTTTGCTGAACAGGCTCACGCTGATCCGCACCGCAGTTGGAGCAGAACTGAACACCATCTTCGATCTGCTTGCCGCAATTTTTACAGTATGCCATATTTTTATCCTCCTCTATAGTTATTGTTTCTTTCCCTTAATATTATGTTTTAATTATACTCTATAACATATAAAATTTCAATGACATCTTCTGCACTCTATGCAAAAAGAGGCATCACAGCCGCGATGCCTCTTGCCTTTTAGCCTTCGATAACCTTGATGTAATTGATAACAGGCTGATCCTTTTTGAGGACACCGCCGTTACCGTCATAATTCCAAGCCCTTGCTGCCTTGCACATGGCGTCGACTACCTCAATACCCTCAGTGACCTTGCCGAAAGCGGCATAGTCGCCGTCAAGGAAGGTGGAGTCCTCATGGACAATAAAGAACTGGCTGCTGGCGCTGTTCTTGGCAGAGGCGCGAGCCATTGAGATAACGCCGCGGACGTGGGAAATGCTGTTCTCTACGCCATTATTGGCGAACTCGCCCTTTATCTCTCTGTCACTGCCGCCCATGCCGGTACCCTCTGGGTCACCGCCCTGAGCCATAAAGCCGTCAATGATGCGGTGGAAGGTCAATCCGTCATAGAAGCCGATATTTACGAGGTCAATAAAGTTGCTTACGGATATGGGTGCTACGTCTGCATCAAGCTCAAGCTTCATGGTACCGTAGTCCTTAACGTCAATCTCAACGTAATGCTTGCCGCTGAGCATTTCAAACTCCGCTGCTACCTCGGGTCTTGCGGAGGGCTCCGCAGCAGTTCCGTCGGTAGATGTGGTGAAAGTGTCATCATAAGGTGTGGTCTTATTGCAGCCGGCAAATACCATAACCAGCATGGCTATGCAAAGGATGATTATAGAAATTCTTTTCATGGTTTACTCCTTAGTGTAGTGATACGATGGTATTGTAGCACACAGCGCGGCATATTTCCAGCCTTATCTCCCCCGATTTTGGAAACGATTTGTGAACGAATCACTCACTCTCATCCCCAGCCCTCGGCAAGGTATCGCTTATGGGCCATCACAGTGCCGTTATAGTTTTCCGCGTATAGGTTCTTGGCGGCAAGCAACTCTCCGCTCTCGCTGTCGATTATATCAATGCGGAGTTGGATAACAAAGTTGCTGTTATTGGGCGTCACAGCGTAGATGCAATCTTCAAAATGTATTTCTACATAATATGCCCACGTATCACTGTGCAGAGATTTTTGCCCTTTCGCCTCAATTATACGGCTGCTTACATAATGCCAGCCGTCCTTATAACGCACCGCAAGCAGGGCTTTGGTACCGTTCAGGTCATCCTCATCCCTCACGAAATTACATTTTGCATAAGCATGGCTCACTCTTCCCGAAAAACCACACAAATCTAAGTATCCGGTATCCTCATATTCCTCTGCGGGAATGGCAAAAGGTACCAGTTCAATGGTATCCCCGAGCTCCGAGCCCCAAACGGGTTGCCATATGCTGCCATCGCTGCCTATAAAAGCATACGACACAACACATGCCATTTCCCATGCACACATTCTGTCAGGCTCCCAGTGTGAAGCATGCTTTGCAAATTTTGGTGGTTCCGCTTTGCCGCATTTCTCTACCCTCAGATATTCGCCGTCAAATTCGCTCACCGTGCGCCATAAAAAGCCATTCTCGCAGACGAACATACCCTCGTCCAGTGTTTGCGCGTAGTCGAAAAGTGTGGTCTCAGGCCGCACAGAATTTATTATCATCGCGACAATTATGGCAGCAGCCACTGCTGCGGCAATTTTAATCAATACAGCCTTGTTCTTCACGCTTTCACCTCGCAGTCGCGCAATACATCAGTGGTTTCTGTACCACGTCGGCACAGGATTCGTCATATTATCGTACCAGCTCAGCACATCGGCAGCCTGATTGGTCATGGTCGCCACTTCCCCGTCACCAAATGGTATCGCCCAAGGCAACGAGGAAAGGGTATTGCTGCTGATATACAACGCCAGCAGTTCCCAGAACTCCTGCGGTACATCGCCGCCAAAATAACCGTCCACCATACCAGCGGCAAAGCGGGGAGCAGCCTGCGCGCACCAGACTATACGGTTAAACTCTTCCCAAGGGTCGCCGAAATCATTTCTGTTGAAGTCGATGATGAACAGCTTTCCGCTTTTGTCTATCATCATATTGCCAACGTGATAATCGCCGTGATTGAGAAAGACACAGCCTCCAGCACCACGGTGTCACCTGCATCGGTAAGGCTCTCGATTTTCACATCACCGTATTCATATTCGCTGCCGGCGCGGAGCATAAAAATGCCAAAACAGATAGTTGCTATTCCCACAAGTATGAGAAGCACACCAATAGCCGCCTTTAATTTAGCGCTCATCTCCATTCTCCTTTCGCTCCGCACAACACTGCCAACAAGGGCATAGCAATGATCGCAGCCGCCGCTGCGGCTAATTCGATTGCAGGCACAGTATTGCCGCCGATAACAGCGTACCACATTTCATACTTCGGGACCGCCGCCACAATAAATGCCACTGTAGAAACCGCACTGATTATCATTGTCGGCTGTAATGTATGAAAAATAAGTTGCAGTGGGATAAACACTGCCGCCGCTCCCAAATCCATCATCAGCCTGCATAAAACAACGCGCCATGCTCCTGCAAATACAATATCGCATACACGCATACATACCGCGCCATATATGCTGCTCAAAATAATCACCGCAGCAAAATATATCAGCGTTTTTCTCAACACAATGGCTACGACGCTCTGCCCTGCCATTATACCTGCACTAACCGCACCACTCTCCACATCAAGACCAAATATAAACAGGGCAAGCAGTGCGTAAAGTATACCAAAATATTTTCTGTCGCTGAGCAGGAACAGCAACGAGCTTTGGTTGTCCTGCCCGGAGTAAAGCTTACAAAAGTAGAATATGAGAAAGCCCAGCACCACTGCCAACGACACCGGTATCCACGGCAGATATAAGCCTCTGCGCAGTTCGTTTGCGATTTGCTTCACAACTTACGCCTCCTCCCCGGCGCTCATTACTCCGTTTTTGATAAACAGGGTATCGGTACATACCTGCTGTATCTGCTCCGCTACATGTCCGGAAAGCAGCAGCGTGACACCATGCTGCTCCCTTAACTCGCGGAAGAGTTCATATACCAGTGCCGTGCTTTCATCGTCGAGGCCGTTGAACGGTTCATCAAGAATAAGCAGCTCCGGCTTACCAACCAGCGTTGACGCGATTGCATACCGTCCCTTCTGCCCGTAAGACAGCAGCGAAGTTCTTCCGTGTCCTACATCGTATTCGGTAAGCTTTAGCCTATCACACAGCTCGTCTATGTATTCCGCAGACGCGCCGCCGTAAAGTCCCGCACGGAGCTTGAGATTTTTCTTTACTGACATATAGCCGTAGTATATTGGCGATTCGATAAGAAACCCTGCTTTTTGCCTTGCATTTCTCAATTCCTTATCGTTTTGCGCCCCGAACATCGACACCGTTCCACCGTCCGGCGCAACGAGCCCCGCCACAATTCTCATAAGGGTGGTCTTACCCGAGCCGTTGCTGCCTACAATGGCAGTTGCAGAACCCTTTTTCAGTTCAAAGCTCACTCTGTCAAGCACAGTTTTGCCTCGATATTTTTTCATTAGGTTTTCCACCCGCAGCACAACATTCTGTTTCATTACTTCTGCCCCTTTCTTTTGAAACATACATAAGAAACAACTATTGCCGCAATTATTATGCCTATTGCGATAAAATCAGCTCTTACAAGCAGGCTCATATTCGCGTCAAAACGCCAGTACTCGTTTTGAGACATCACGCCGGTGGGAAATATCCATTTTGGCAGAATACTATGCAGTAAAATCGTAACTCCCAACGACACCAGTACGGTGGGCAGTGCATGATGGAATATAAACGCTGCAAGAAAAGGAATGCTCACCGTTGCCAGTACCATCAGCAGCCAGCTTATATATGTGGTAAGAAAATAGCGTTGCTCCCCTGTAGTAAATTCCACGCTGTAATTGAATCGGGCAAGAGAGGTTACTGTGAACCATATTAAAAATGCCGATATATAGTATGCTGCGGTCAGAGAAAAGAATAAACCTCCCCTGCTACATCCGCTTTGCAGCATGGAACTAACACTTCTATTATCGAAGAGGCTACAAAGGAGGAGTACAGCCAAAAGCAGACCCATAAGAATTGCAGCCGCAACAGCGTTGTCAATAGGCTTTGTATAGAAAAACTCACGATTTGACGCAATATATTTCTCGTATACCTCATCAACATCCGCGCCTCCCTCTACCCCCAGCGCCGAGGCGGCGGTATCCGCGGCAACGTCACCGTAATCGCGCATGAAATTCTCGTACTTAACAGAAGGTATCTGCGAGGTTATTGTCCACAGATAGAATATGGCAAAAATCAGTAGGATAAAAATCTTCCACCACTCGGTTTTCACCCGATGCATCACAATTTTCGCAACCACGCGCACACTTCCCGTCAAATTTGTGTTTTAATTCGGAATAATTATACTATATATGAAAGTTCGCGTCAACCGTCTTTCATTTTGTATTGGTGTAGCAAGTCAATTATCTCTGTACCACGTCGGCACAGGATTCGTCATATTATCGTACCAGCTCAGCACATCGGCAGCCTGATTGGTCATGGTCGCCACTTCCCCGTCACCAAATGGTATCGCCCAAGGCAACGAGGAAAGGGTATTGCTGCTGATATACAACGCCAGCAGTTCCCAGAACTCCTGCGGTACATCGCCGCCAAAATAACCGTCCACCATACCAGCGGCAAAGCGGGGAGCAGCCTGCGCGCACCAGACTATACGGTTAAACTCTTCCCAAGGGTCGCCGAAATCATTTCTGTTGAAGTCGATGATGAACAGCTTTCCGCTTTTGTCTATCATCATATTGCCAACGTGATAATCGCCGTGCTGATAAATACGCGGTCTGCCCTGCAGCAGATGGCGATTTGCGTTTATATACTCTATGAAAGCATGTCCGTTCTCGTACTTCAGATGGCATTCTTCATACATTTTTATTTTGAAATCGGCTTTGCGGTTGAAATATACTTCCCAATCCTCCGTATCTTCGGGTGCGGGAATGGAATGTATTTTCTGCAGTATCTTGCCGGACTCATAGCCGTAGCGGTACTGCTCTTCCTCCGAAAGCTCGGGCAGCATTTCTTCGGCATCTCTGCCCTCTATCCATGTCTGCACGGAATAGACACCCTCGTCGCAGGTGCCGAACTCCAGCGCCTCACACATGGGCACGCCCAACTCTGCCACGCGCTGCATAAGCTCAAACTCGCTCTTCTTGCGCTCAAACTGCTCCATCGGTGATACTCTCAGCAGATATTTTGCGCCATCAGCAGTCACCGCACAGTATTTCTTATCACCCGACCAACCTTTTTCCACCGCGGTTTTGGACACAAATTCAAATTGTGACATTATCTCACTTCTCTCATGATTTTCAGTTTGCTAAATTATATCAAACGCCGCTATACGCGTCAATAAAAACGCAAAACGCCCGCTTTTCCATAACAAGACAGAAAAGCGGGCGCTTCATTTTATTAAATTAGCTCTTAGACCAGCTCGATGATGGCCATCTCAGCAGCGTCGCCGCGGCGAGCGCCGAGGCGCATGATGCGAGTGTAGCCGCCGTTTCTCTCGGCGTACTTGGGAGCTATCTCGGTGAATACCTTGG
>CAYYLZ010000025.1:0-29218 GCA_964472725.1 uncultured Oscillospiraceae bacterium | reverse complement strand
TGCCCTGGCCGGAGCCGGTGACAATGGCGACTTTACCCTTCAGATAATCTCCCATGGTAGGAACCTCCGTATTCTTTAAATTTATGTTTTCATCTTATCATCGAAATTGGTTTAAGTCAATGTTTTTGCCAAGTTCACAGACCGCTGCTCTGCCAGTCCACAGAGAGCACCTCGTCGTCAAAATCGGTGACGATGGGGGCGGCGGGTATGCGCAGGTCAAGGCCGCGGCGCAGTCGCTCCAAAGCTGTTGCATCGGTGAAGTCAGCCGCAGGCAGCAGCTTTTTCAGCAGGGCGTGTACCTCCGGGTTTTCGCTGCCCTCAAGGAGCGCCAGCTGACGCTGATATATAAGGCGATGCACCAGCAGGATATCCTCTTTTTCGTCGGAGCGTATGAGCGGGGCTATCTCGGCGCTGATAAGCTCTATGTCCTCGTCGGTGAGGGGAGTATAGTGCTCCGGGTCGGAGTAGAATTCCACGTACCGCAGATGCTGGCGCACGGCGAAGCTGCTTCTACTGAGGGCTGCCGTTTCCGCTGCCAGCTCGTTTGTGAGGGCGCGGCGCAGCTCATTAAGCTGGTGAGTGTGGTGCTCCGGTTCCTGCAGGGCGCGCACCAGCTTTGCCTTCAGGGCAAAAAGCTCGCCGGAAAGGGGCAGCGCGGCCTTGTCACGATTGCTGCGGAAATACTCAAAATTGCCGCAAAGGTCGAAAATGTGATATATGCTCTTGGGCTGATTTTTCGCCAGCGCTTTGCAGGGACGGGCGCCGCGGCCTATCATCTGCCAGAAACGGGCTTTGTCAGTGACCTTTCGGAAAAAGACAAGGTTTACTACCTGCGGCAGGTCTACGCCGGTGTCCAGCGTGTCGGGGGATATAACTATCTGCGGCAGCCGGTTGGGGTCGGCGAAACGGGAAAGTATATCCTGCGCGTCACGGGTATCGTGGGTGATGACCTTGGCGTAGCCGGTAAGGCGGGGGTGCATCTCCCGGAAAACATCGAAAATCATCTGCGCGTGGCGGTCGTTGGCGGCGAAGATTATGGTCTTGCCGATTTTCCTGCCCTTGTTCACGTAGACGGCGTTTTTCATCACCACGCCCAGCGCCTCGCGGACGGTGTCTGCGTTGAATACCCAACGGTTGAGAAGGGCCGCGCTGATGCTGTCGGGCAGGGTGGAAGAGTCGGAGGCGAAGGTGAGGCGATATTCCGCCTGATCCTCAGGGGAAAGCTCCGCGTAATGTATGCCACGGCTGATGAATTTCACCTTGGCTTCGGCTACTCGGAAATCCACAAGGAAGCCGTCCTTTACCGCCCGGGCCATGTCGTAGCTGTAGGTGGGCTGCGCCCCGTCTATGCCGAAAAGCTCGTAGACCGGGGCGGCGATGGCATCCGAAAGCGCCACCGTCATGCCCAGCATGGGTGCGTCAAAGTAGTTGAAAACGTCGCGGTACTTTTCCGCGGCCTCGCCGTGAGCCTCGTCGCATACGATGAAGTCAAACCGTCCGCAGGTGAATATGCGTCCCTGCTCATTTTCAAGGCTGTCTATGTTCTCCGCCATGGCCTGCCATGTGGCGAATATAAGCGGAGCGTCGCCGCCGTCGCAGCATATATTGGCGGCGGGGAGGTCGGGGAGAATACGAGTGAAGGTGTCCTTGGCCTGAGCGGCAAGGGTGCGATTTTCGGCAAGGTAGAGAATATTTTTTGCCCTGCCAAGGCGAAGCATAAGCTCGCAGAGTGCTGCCGCCACGCGGGTCTTGCCGGAGCCGGAGGCCATGGCGAGAAGGGTACGGCGCTGGCCTTGGTCATAGGCGCTGCAGGCGGCGCTGACCGCCTCACGCTGATATTTTCTGTCAGCGATGCCCGAAGCGGGCTTGGCGCCGCTGAGAGCGGTAGTGGTGAGAGTGAGCCTGCGCTCAAGGTCAGAGCGGGAACTGAAGGCCGCAATGCGGCGCTCGCTGCCGTCGTTTATGTATATGTCAAAGCCGTCGGTGAGGAATATTACCGGGCGGCGGCCGTGTTCCTTTTCAAGCAGGTCGGCGCAAAGCTCCGCCTGCTGGCGGCCCTTGGCAATGTCCACACAGCTGCGGCGGGCTTCGATTATGGCAAGGGGCAGGCTGTTGCTGCCGTAAAGTATGTAATCAGCCTCGCCCAGCTCAAGATGAACGTCCGTCACGCAGTCCACGCCCGGAGTCCAGCCCGCGTCAAGAAGCAGGGCTTCAATGTATATTTTGCGGGTGGCGTACTCCGCATGGTCCAGCGGGCGTGGTACATAGCTCTGCCGCTGAGTTTCCCGGCGGGCGGTAAGATCGGCACGGAGGGCGGCGTTTTCCGCCATGAGCCGCTCCAACTGAATTTCCGCGGCTTCCGCGGTTGCCTCTTCCTCACCGTGAGCGTCAACGAGGGTGCTGTCAAATCGTTTCCGTTTGTAGTGGTCGCTGTAGCAGTGGGCGATGAAGTCCATGAAATCGAAGAGGTTTTCCAGGCAAAGCTCCGCCTGTTCCCGTGAAATTTTATCGCCGTCGTGGGCGGCATTGTTGCCCAGCGTGCGGATAAGCTTCATCTTCTTCCAAAGGTCCTCGCCCACAAGGTCGCGGAAAGCTCTGCTGTCCATAAGGCGCACCAGCCGGTCGTCCTCGGGCATGGACAGGGAGTCGTCCACGGAGTAGAGCCATTTCACGGCGAACTCCATCGCCCTGCGGCAGTTAAGAGCGCAGGCGGCGGGGTCAATATGCAAAATCCGCTCGGCGGATATGGCCACTCGGGCGAAGCCGTCAAACTGAGGATCGGAGCGGAGAAAATCGAAGTTCGTCATGGGACACCTCCCGGAAATACTACCTACATTATATGTTCGCAGGGTGTTGGGGTCAATATTTTTATGCGCCATGGCTGCGGTCAAGCGCCCATATTATAAGACCCACGGGCGTGTCTTCAGAAAAAACGGCAGATGAGAGAAACTCACTGCACAGCTCATCGTCACAGCTTTGCAGCGGACAGTGGTACAGGGTGTTTTTCGTCTGCACCAGCAGTTCGGCGCCGTCGGCGGAAAATTCCACGGACTCCACCGGCGAGGTTGAAACGGGTATGCCGTACGGCAGGCAGGGGTGACCGCTGACTGTGCCGTGAAGAAAATAAATGTCAAGTATCCCGGTGAAAAACCAATCCGTCAATATAGTCATAAAATAAAGCTCCTTTCGATATTTGTTCCCGTGATTGTATAGTAGCGGAGAACGGTTTCAAAATTTAGGAGCGGCGGACAAGTCGCCGAATTAGCGCTTGACCTTTTGAAAATCAGAACGTACAATAAAGCATAACAGAAATATATGGAGGAACATTAATGGCAAATTGCAAAAACTGCGGCGCGGCTCTCCGCGAGGGCGCAAAGTTCTGCGCTCAGTGCGGTACCGCTGTTGTAACGGATATATTCTGCGCGGCCTGCGGCGAAAAGCTGGAGGCGGGAGATAAGTTCTGCATATACTGCGGCGCTCCCGTAAAGGCTGCCGCGCCTGCTGTAGCTATAGTAAAAAATGAGAACGAGTACCCTGCGTGGCAGAGTTTTGCCACTTTGTGGGACGTGGGCAGTGTTCTTACCGTGGGCGCAGGCTCCCCTGAGGGACATTACCTCACCGGCCGAACCCGCAGCGAAATGCTCCGGGTGGACGAGGACGGCGTAAAGGCGGAGTATATCCCCAACCCCGAGGGCGTACTGGGTTTTTACAGTAAGCTGTGGAAAAACGGAAAGCTGTGGCTTTCGGCGCTTGTGTCCAAGGGCGAAAACAGCTCCGCTCTCCATAGAATTTATTCCTACACTCCCGCCGACGGCTTTGAAACTGTGCTGGATATCAGCGGCGAGGAGTACGGCGACCTTGAGATAGTCCGCTTTATCGTCACCGAAGCCTGCGTTTTCCTTTTCTGCTTCAACTCCAAGCGCAAAGAGGACGGCGTCAGCCTTATGACCTGCACTCACGGGGGTAACAACCTGCGTGAGCTGTGGCGCGGCGAGGATTTCCTGCTTTGCGGCGCTGGTATGGATAAGCTCTATATGGTCTGCCAGAGCAGCCGAAAAGGCCGCGAGGTGCTGGTGATTTCTGCTGACGGCACCACCGAAAACGCCGCCGATGCGCTTGCCGCTTGCCTGCCCGTGATTGCTGCGGGCATAGGCGTTCCGCTGGGCGAAACCAAGGACGAGCGCAGCGACTTCTGCTGGAAGTATATCCCCTTCATCGACTTCGCTGAGGGCGTGGTATATGCGGCGCTGGACGAGGGCGGCACGGAAAATCTCACCCGTCAGGTTTGGAGCGTGGCTATGAGCGGCGGTGAGCTGAAAAGCTGCGGCGGGAAGTGGCAGCTGGGCGACATCGACCCCGCCGAAAACTTCCGCGAATACTTTGACGGTCGGCGCGCCGTGGGCTTTACCTACGGCAACCCCGGAGGCTGGACGGCAGTTCACGCCGACGGCGAGCGCGTGTACCTTGGCGACGGCAACTACTGGGACGCAGGTGCGGTGGTGGGCGATTATTTCTACCTGGACTGCTGCAGCAGCGATCCCGGCACATGGTATAAGATTGCTCTTCGGGACGGAAACAGGAGAAAGCTTGAGCTTGTGTAAATCTCACTGCTTTTGGTGTTGTATTTTTTGCAAAGGTATATTACAATAGGCATATAATAAACATAGCTTGAGTAGGGGGAATTCTTTTGGTATACAGTAACGTTCTTGAAGCTCTCGGAAATACTCCCATGATAAAGCTCTCCCGCATAGTGCCCGAGGACAGCGCTCAGGTGCTGGTGAAATATGAGGGGGTGAATATAGGCGGTTCCATCAAGACCCGCACTGCTTACAACATGATAGCCGACGCGGAGGCAAAGGGCATTATAAAGCCCGAAACCATTATCGTTGAGCCTACCAGCGGCAATCAGGGCATCGGTCTTGCCCTTGTGGGCGCGGTAAAGGGCTATCGCGTGCGCATCATTATGCCCGACTCCGTCAGCGAGGAGCGCAGAAAGCTCATCAAGGCCTACGGCGCGGAGCTTGTGCTGGTGCATGACGCGGGCGATATAGGCGAGTGCATCGACCAGTGCCTTCAGACTGCCCTGCGCATGGCAGAGGAGGATGAAAACGTGTGGGTTCCCCAGCAGTTCGTCAATCCCGCCAACCCTCAGGTACATAAGGAGCATACCGGCGTTGAGATACTGCAGCAGGTGGACGGTCCCATTCACGGCTTCTGCTCCGGTATTGGCACCGGCGGAACTATTTCCGGCGTAGGCGGCACACTGAAAGAGAAAAACCCCGATATGACTATATGGGCGGTGGAGCCTGAGAATGCCGCGATACTTTCCGGCGGTAATATCGGAACCCATCTGCAGATGGGTATCGGCGACGGCCTTATCCCCGAAAATCTGGATCTGAATATTTACAGCGATGTCGCTATCGTCACCGACGACGAGGCTATCAATACCACCAAGCGCCTTATCCGCGAGGAGGGTATACTCTGCGGCATTTCCAGCGGCACCAACGTTGCCGCCGCCCTGCGCCTCGCCAAGCAGCTCGGTGCAGGCAAAACGGTAGTCACCATCCTCCCCGATACCGGCGAGCGCTATTTCAGCACCCAGCTTTTTGAAGAATGATGAATATATAAAAAACAAGGCAGCGTATGAGATACGCTGCCTTGACTGTTTTAGAGAAGAAGGGCACCCTTATTCTTACTGCGCACCATTTGACCGGGGGATTCCTCGCGGGCTCGGAATGACAAAAGACTACAACATCTGCGTCATTCATAGGCACGCAGTGCCGAAGAATCTCCACGATGGTTGATATCTTGTCGGTACTTGTTGGTTACTTTTCGTCGTCAAGAAGTATTATTCGGGAAACATGGGCAATTTTTCCCGGGTATGATTCCGCTACTGAACCCTCAAAGGTTATGGATATTTTATCGCCAACCTCAAGGTCACTTTCTGTGATTTCCGTATAGTGCCATTTAAGGGTGGTGTCATCGTCGATGCCAAATCTGAAATGCCCGCGGAAATTGATGTCATTTACATCTAAGCCTTTGACTACGTAAGATCCTTTGTTCATACTTTCGATTTCGGCATAAAAGGTCTGGCTTGAGGCGGGTGCGGCGGTAGCTCGACCCACACAAAAAGAGCCGATGGCAATTACAGCGGCGGCAAGAATGAGCAGAATAGCGGTAACGATTTTCTTTTTCATAGAAATCCTCCGTTCTAAAGGTGACATGGCGGGGTGAGGGCACCCCGCCATGCGTGCGTTTCATATCAATAGGTAAAGGTGCGCCACAGGAAGGTGACTATCTGACCGCGGGTGCAGGTTGCGGTGGGGGAGAAGGTGGTATCGGAGGTGCCGTCGGTGATACCCTTGGCAACTGCCCATGCAACAGCCTGAGCGTACTCGGCGGAGGCGTCAACGTCGGTGAAGTCGGCGGCATCGGCGGTGGGCATGCCTGCCAGCTTCCACAGATAGGTAACGGTCATTGCGCGGGTGCAGGGAATATTGGCCTCGAAGGTGTCGCCGGAAATAAGACCCTTCTGATATGCCCAGATGGCTGCCTTATAATAATATTCATTGCCGGTCAGTTCAGTGTAGGGATGCTTTGCGAAGGTGCTGTCGATAAGGGGCTCGGGACAATTCTTTGCGCGCCACAGGAAGGTGAGTATCTGAGCGTTGGTACAGGTGGAATTGGGAGAGAATGTGGTGTCGGAGGTACCGTCGGTGATGCCCATATCCAGCGCCCACAGCACGGGGGAACCGAAGTAATCGGATTCGTTAACATCGGTGAACTCAACGCCCTCCCAACTGCTGAGCGTTATGTGATATTTGGGGCTGCGCTCGCCGTTGGCTCTGTCAACATAGATGTCGTAGATGCCGGCGACGGAATAATGCCTGCTGTAGCTGCCCTCGAGGCACCATGTGAGACCCTTCTTGTAGCCGTTTCCGTAGGTTTCGGTAACGTAGGGGCGGATATCCTCGGCAATAAGCTTGTCGGGCATGGAGGAATCGCGCTCATAATCCTCGCTGCCATTGTAGTCATATACGATGCTGTCGCCGTCGGCAACGGTCTGAATGTAAGCGCCGGGGGCAAGTCTGACGTAATAACCGGTTACAACCTCGTTGCCGTTTTCGTCATAGTAGACCGAGCGGGTTACGTGGCCGTCACCGGCGAAAGTCAGATCGCCGAACTGAGCCCACTCGTCAATTGCGGGCAGATCTTCCTTGGGATTATAGGGACGGGTGAGCACGTTGCCGCGATAGTCGGTGACATAGGCATATTCCACATTGTTTTCATTGCACCACTGCTCGCCGTAGGAGCCTCTATATACCAGGTAGCGGGCGGAAACGGTGCGCATGGTGGTAGCGGCGTTGTCAGCCCATACCTTGTAGTAAGTGGGCAGACCGCCCTCGCCGATATAGGTAACGGTGGAGGGAATGGTGATGTAGCGCTTTATGCTGTCGTCAACGTCCAGCGCAGTGACGAAAGTGTTGGAACCGAAGTTGTGGCCGCCGATGTACTCAAGACCCTCATTGAGCTCAATATAGCTCAGGTTGGGGCAGTCGTGGAATACGCCGTAGTCAATGCGGCGCAGAGTCTTGGAAGCGTAGAACGCCTGAAGAGAACGGTTGTTGGAGAAAGTACCCTCGTTGGCGATGCGGACAACCTGAGTGTTGCGCAGGTCGATGGAGTACAGGGGAGTGCTCTGGAACCAGCCGCCGATGTATTTCAGATTGGTAAGCTCCTCAAAGTTGACCTCATGCAGGTTGGAGTAGCCACCGGTGGTGTAGGTCTCGAAGCTGCCGTCAAGAATGACGAGGCTGGTGGGAAGCTCCAGGCGGGTGATGGACTTGGAGGGGTACTTATAGGGAACATAGGAACTTTCGGGCAGAACGGCCACAAGGTCGTCGGGGAATGTGGCTGACTGCTGGGAATAGTGCTTGCCGGTGTAGCCCAGGAGGGCACCGTAGTCATTGACGCTGTGGAAATCCTCACGGAGGTATTCCTCATCGGGAATGTCATATACGCTGCTGTAGTTGCCTGCGGCGGATACGGGGCATACCATACCGACGCAGAGCGCCAAAACAAGAATGAGAACAGCCAACTTTTTCATAATCAAGGTTTCCTTTCGCATTTAATGTTTTGCCAAACTAATGACATTGTACTCCGAGGCTGCCGGTAAAACAAGTTGAAGTTGTGCGCGATTTTGAAAAGGAAAAGTAAAAATTGCTTTTTTGGTGCACATATAATAAAAATATTTGTAAAACGCGATGTGTTGTGATATATTAAATCTGTATATGCTTATAAACCGAGTCCGGGGGAAAAACATAGTCATGGGCCAGCGCAATAACACCCAGAAAAAGAGAATAAAGGCTCAGGCTCACGGTGGGACGCTGTCCCACGCGTGGCTGGTGTTGGGCGGTTCGGCAGGCAGCCGCGAGGAGCTGGCGGCGTATATTGCCGCGGCGCTTATTTGCCCCGACGGTGAGGCGCCCTGCGGAGGCTGTGCCCATTGCGTGAAGCTGGCAAAGGGCATACACCCCGACCTTATCACCGTGGAAAAACTGCCCGATAAAAGCGGCTACGTGGTGGAACAGGTGCGCGAAATAGTGCGCGACGCTTATATCATGCCCAACGAGGCACCCCGCAAGGTATACCTCATTCCCAACGCAGATGAAATGAACCCCAACGCGCAGAACGCGATGCTCAAGATAATGGAGGAGCCGCCTGCCCGCTCGGCGTTCATTCTGACTACGTCCAATTCCGCCGCCATACTGGATACAGTGCGCTCCCGCTGCACCGAGATCCTTGCCGACGGCGAGGAGAGCATGGGCGACGAGGATAAATATTCCCGCGCTCTGTTCGATTCCTTCATGCGCCGCAATCCGCTGGATATCGCCGCCGCCTGCGTGATGCTGGAGAAGGCGAAGCTGACCAGAGAGGAATTTGACGGTGTGCTGGAAACCCTTTCAATGCTTTTTGCCCTGAAAATACGCGGAGAACAGGACTCCGCCCAAAGAAAACACCTCTTCGAAGCCAAGGAAGAGGTGGACGAGCTCCTGCGCCGAAGAGTTACCAACAATACCGGCGCGGGTCACACCGCAGGCGCGCTGGCAGTAAAGCTGGGTCGCCTGACTAAGTAACGCGAGAAAAGAAACGAGGAAATATATGCCGGAAGTAGTAAACGTAAGGTTCCGCAGCAAGGGCAAGGCCTACTTCTTTGACCCTGCCGGTACCGCACCCCACATAGGCGACTCCGTTATAGTGGAGACCGCCAAGGGTCTTGAATTCGGTGAATGCGTCCGCGGCGCTCACTTCGTGGAGGAAACGGCTATAGTACCGCCCCTGCGTCCCGTCGTCCGCATCGCCACCGAGGAAGACCACGCCATCGCTCAGGCGAACAAAGAAAAGGAAAAGACCGCCTTCGATTTCTGTCAGAAGAAAATAACCGAGCGCGGCCTTGATATGAAGCTTGTAGACGTAGAGTACAGCTTTGACAGCAGCAAGATACTCTTCTTCTTCACCAGCGGCGGACGCGTTGACTTCCGCGAGCTGGTAAAAGACCTTGCCGGTGTTTTCCGCACCCGCATAGAGCTGCGCCAGATAGGCGTGCGCGACAGTGCCAAGCTGGTAGGCGGTCTTGGTATCTGCGGCAGACCCTTCTGCTGCTCCACCTTCCTTGATGACTTCCAGCCCGTATCCATCAAGATGGCCAAGACCCAGTCCCTGTCCCTTAATCCCACCAAGATTTCCGGCACCTGCGGCAGACTTATGTGCTGTCTAAAGTATGAGCAGGAGGCCTATGAGCATCTGCTCAAAACCGTTCCCAAGGTGGAGACTGAGGTGGACACTCCCGACGGTAAGGGTACTGTAAAAGAGGTAAATCTCCTGCGCCGCACCGTTAAGGTAAAGCTGGCGGAGGAGGGCATCTCCGAGCTGAAGGCATATCCCGCCCGTGAGCTTGGCTTCACCGTAGGCGGCGTGTATAAAGAACCCGAGCCGCCCGAGGAAATTCCCGAGGAGATTCCCGAGCGCATCAGCTCCCGCTTCAATTTCAGCCATATCGACACCACTCCCTCTCTTATCAACGATAAGCCCGAGGAGAAGGAACACGCCGAGCATGAGGGCAGCAAGAGCCGCCATCGCGGTGGCCGCCGCCACAGAAGCAAAAAGCCTCAGAATGCCCAGCCCGCCGCCGAAAAGGCCGAAGCTCCCAAGCAGGGAGCTCAGCCCAAGCAGGAGCATAAGGAGCACAATAAGAACCAGCATAATCACAATAATAAGCCTGCTCAGGCTCAGCCCGAAAAGGAAAACCAGCCCAAGCAGGAAAAGCAGGGCGGCAATAATCAGCATCACCGCTCCCGCCGTCATCGTGGAGGCGGAAAGCCCAAGCAGGATAACCACGGCCAGCAGGCTCAGCAGCCCAAAGCCGAGGCTCCCAAGCAGCAACAGCAGGTCATGGACGAAAAGGCAAAGGCTCGCGCCGCCGCCGTGGCCGAGGCAGTCGCTCAGGCCAAGCCCAACGCAAATAAGCGCAATTATCACCGCCGCCACAGAAGCCACAAGCCCAACGGCGGGGGCAATAATCAGCAGGCATAAAAATTTAAGCCCGGAATGTGTAGTATCACATTCCGGGTTTGTTCGTTTATACCCTGTTCTTCCCAATCGTTTCCTCTAAAATGTCGGCTATCTGCAGGAGAAGCTCGTAGCAGCGGGTGTCCTCTTTCTTATGAATAGGTGTGAGGAAGGAACAGTTGGTGTTCTCGAAGCGCTTTTCCACCTCGCTCACAAAGCCGCTGGTGACGGCGTGGGAGGTGTCCTTGTCCACCTTGACGCAGATGAGCTTGCTCAGCGCGGCCACGGAACCGGAAATGGCGCCGCAGGTAAGACCGTAGCCGAAGCCGCCGCCAAAGCCGCGCATCAGCTCCATTTCGCTTTCGCTGAGCCCGATATCATATTCTTCGTTTGCAGCCATCAGCATGCTTTCGGCGCAGTTTCTGCCCTCGTCAAGAAAATACTTTTTAACTTTATCTCTGAGCATGGTTTTGCCCTCCATTGTTTGTGATTTATATCTCGATTTTAGCACCCGCATGGGCCAAATACAAGAGGAGGAATATCGTAAACAAAGTGTAAAACTTTTTGGCAGCGGGCGATAACTATTGATTTTTACCCGACTAAACTATATTATAAACTCATGGGGAAACGGGCTTTCCTCTGCTTTCCCATGAATTGCGCACCGCTGCGCGTTCATGGACGTTTTTTTATTACGATACCCATGGAGGAGTACCATGAAAATCATAGAAAACAGTATGCAGGAGTCTATCGCCGTCTGCAAAGTAATCGATACAAACGTGGCCCACTGCCAGGACTGCTATCGCTGCGTCCGTGCCTGCCCCGTCAAGGCTATCCGCATTACCAACGGTCAGGCTCATGTGGAGCAGGAGCTGTGCATACACTGCGGAACCTGCGTGCGACAGTGCCCCAAAAAGGCGAAGTATATTGTCAGCACCATTGACAGCGTAAAGGAACTGCTGGCCTCCGGCAGACCCGTGGCGGCCAGCGTTGCGCCGTCCTTTGTGGCTATCGACCCTGCCCTTACCAATAAAATACCCACCGCTCTGCGCCTGCTGGGCTTCAGCAGAGTCTGCGAAACCGCGGAGGGTGCCAAGCTGGTTGCTGACAGCAGCCTTGAGTGTGCCGGCAAGGGCAGCATCTGCACCGCCTGCCCGGCTGTGGTCAGCTATGTGGAAAAGTATCACCATGAGGCGCTGGGCCGTATGATCCCCGTGGTGTCCCCCATGGTGGCTCACGGCCGCATGATAAAGGAAGCCTTCGGCGAGGACTGCGCGGTGGTGTTCATCGGCCCCTGCGCCGCCAAGAAGGCCGAGGCCGCCCGACCCGAGAACCGCGACGCCATTGACGCGGTGATCACCTTCAGCGAGCTTTTTGACCTGTTCGAGGAAAAGAAATTCGACCTGCGCAGTATGCCCGACGGCAGCTTCGACTTCACCGGGCTTGCCGACGGTGAACTGAAAAATGCCCGCCTGTTCCCGGTGGACGGTGGTATGCTCAAAACCTGCGGAAGAGCCAGCGACGGCACCAACGCCGAGGTCATGTCCCTTTCCGGTGCCAAGCAGGTAACCTCTTTCTTTGATGTTGACCCCAAGCTGCTTGACTTCCAGCTTGTGGAGCCTCTGTTCTGTCCCGGCGGCTGCATCGACGGCCCCGGCTTCCCCGAACAAGGCAATATATATTACCGCAAGAACGCCGTTATCTCCTATGCTGAGAGCGCAGGAGAGTATACCGGCCAGCGCCACGGCAAGCAGGAAAACGTGGATGTCGAGCCCTGGTTCATTCCCCTTGAAACGAGGGCCGACGAGCCTGTAAGCGAGGAAGCCATTGAGCTCGTGTTCCAGAAAACCGGCAAGACCGACCCGGAAAATCAGCTCAACTGCGGCGCCTGCGGCTACAGCTCCTGCCGTGAAAATGCCATCGCCGTTGTCCGCAATATGGCGGAGCCGGAGATGTGCATTCCCTATATGCGCCGCCTCGCCCAGCAGCGTGCCGACCGCATAATAGAAACCACGCCCACTGCGGTAGTCATAGTGGACGAGAATCTGAAGCTTATCCACATGAACCCTGCCTTCCACAAAATGTTCATGTGCAGCAACTCTATTCTCGGCCGCCATATCTCTTACATATTCGACGCCCGTGACTTCGAGGCGTTGGCAAGCAGCGATAAGGACGAGATGGAGGCCATAAGAACCTATTACGGAACCCGCTACCACATCACCCTTTACGCAATGCGCAGCGAGGGTCAGTATGTAGGTATGCTCACGGATATTTCCCGTATGAAGCTGGACGAGGGGCAAATGCACCTTATAGAGCGTCAGCTGCTGGTGAACGCAAGAGAGCTGCTGGAGCATCAGATAAGCTTCTCTCAGGAAATGGCGCACCAGCTGGGCAGAAATACCGCGAAAACCGAGGAGCTTGTAAAGCGTATGCTGGATCTCTATGAAGACAGAGATTTGTGATCGGCGGTGAAGTGATTGCGATTTATTGAAGATATTATTCAGCAGGTCACGAAAACCGGCTACCGTGTCTGCGGCGACCATGTAATGTGCTACCGTACGGTGGAGGTCACTTATCTGGTGGTTGCCGATGGCATCGGCTCCGGCGTTTACGCCAATATTGCCGCCATTACCTGCGCCGAGCAGCTTATGGGTCTGTTCAAAAGCTCCATTCAGTTCAAGACCGGCTGCGAAATGGTTGCCGACTCCATGCACAGAGCCAAGGTGGAGGACGCGCCATACGCCGCCTTCACCTGCGTCAAGATAAGCAGCGACGGCAGCTACGCGATTTTTTCCTACGAAGCGCCCGACCCCATTCTCATTACCGGCGGCTTTGCCAAGGTGCTTGAGCCGAGATTTTACAAGGCCAAGTACGATTACGTGGGCGAGGCCTATGGCCACCTGAAGCGCGGCGACGCCATCATGGTGTTCAGCGACGGCGTGGGACAGGCCGGTATGGGTAACGGCATGGGCATGGGTATCGGCTCCGAGGGCGTTGTCAAGTGGCTTGCCAAGCAGAAAACCATGGGCACGCCCGAACCGGATTTTCCCACGATACTCAAAAATCTTACCGATATGACCTCGGAGGTATCCGGTGGAGTCCACGCCGACGATACCACCGCCGTTATACTAAAGTGCCGTGAGGCACGCGACCTTATCATCGCCACCGGCCCTCCCAGCGCCAAGCAGAAGGACAACGAGTTTGTTAATCGACTGGTAGGCTCGTGGGGCAAGAAGGTTATTTGCGGCTCCACGACTACGGATATCATCGCGAAGATAATGGGCGAGAAGGTAACTCCTGTTCGCACCAAAGACCCCGGCAGCCCGCCGGAATATCATATAGAGGGCATAGACCTTGTGGCCGAGGGCGCAATGACCCTCAGTCAGGCCTGCAATATAATTGACGAGCCTATGGAGAATTTGGCCGGTGACAGCGTTGTGGAGCGCTTCTGCCGCATGATGCGGGAGAGCGATATAATCACATTTATGCTGGGCGCGGCTATGAATGCCGCCCACGGCGACCTGATGTTCAAGCAGCTGGGCGTACGTCCCCGCCGCGAATCGGTTGAAACGCTGGCGGAAAGGCTTACCCGCATGGGCAAGGTAGTAATTATAGAGAACTATTGATAAGTTTCATCGATACAGAAAGGGTGAATTGAATGGCTGTTTGTATAAGCTGTGGCAATGAGATTGCCGAAAACGCAAAGTTCTGCATCAACTGCGGAGCGCCCGTTGTGGAGGAAATAATTCCCGCACCGGATAAGGAAGAGGTAAAGCTTGAAGAGACCGCTCCCGTCGCTGCTGCCGTGGAGCCTGAACCAGCTCCCGTGGAGACCGAGTTTATTCCCAAGCCCCTGTTCGTGGAGCGGGAGGAAACAAAGATGCCCGCTTACGACAGCGTGGTTATCCCTGCCGCACCGGAAAGACAGGAACCTGCCGCTCCCGCGGAGGATCCCGAAAAGCCCGGAAAAAAGAGCAAGTGGGGCGTTATCAGCACCAAGGGCTACATCGGCATCAACCTGCTTATGGCTATCCCCGGTATCGGCCTTATACTCACAATTATATGGGCCTGCGGAGGCTGCCGCAAATACGCCAAGCGCAATTACGCCCGCGCCGCGTTTATTTTCATGGCTGTGGGTATAATTCTTCTCGTTGCCGCCGCGCTGGTTCTCCGCTTCGCCTTCCCCGAGCTGATAGTTCAGATTTTCGAACTGCTCTATCCCGGCTATACTATAGTGTTCTAAGCAAGAAAACCGCATCGTGCAAACGATGCGGTTTTTGTCATTTATCTGCAAAAGCACTCCACGTAATGATTCAGCGCGTCCTGAATTACCTTGACGGCAGCGTCGCGGTTGTTCACCTCGCCTGCCACGGTGTCCTTGCCCTCCAGCGCCTTGTATACGCTGAAGAAGTGGGTCATCTCGTCGAAAATGTGAGCGGGAAGCTCGGAAATGTCCTTGTACTCGTTGTAGGTGGGATCGGAGAAGGGAATGGCGATTATCTTCTCGTCGTTGCGGCCGCCGTCCAGCATGGAAATGTAGCCGATGGGGTAGCAGCGAACCAGTGTGAGGGGGTCGAGAGGCTCGGAGCAGAGTACCAGTACGTCCAGCGGGTCGCCGTCGTCGCCGTAGGAACGGGGAATGAAGCCATAGTTGGCGGGGTAGTGGGTGGACGTGTGAAGTATGCGGTCAAGGAAAATCAGACCGGTAACCTTGTCCAGCTCGTACTTCTTCTTGCTGCCCTTGGGAATTTCAATTACCGCGATAAAATCGTCGGGCGTAACGCGCTTGGGGTCCATGTCGTGCCATATATTAGACATAGTTTTAGTCTCCTTTTATATAAGTTGCTGCTCGTTGATGATGAGCTTAAACTGCAGGCCAAGGAAATCGGCAGCCTTGCGGCACAGCAGCATACGTTCCATGAATATTTCAAAATAATCCATTACGGAGCCGTAATGGGGGTCGATGTTGAGCTTGAGCTTGATGAGGGTCTTTTCCTCGTTGATTTTAAGCTGGGACTTGGTAACGGAATAGTTTACGCGGTCGTGGATATCGAAAGTGGTGGGATCCTGATTGCGCACGCGGCTGCGGCGCACGTCGGACTTGTCGGCGAGAATGAGCGCCGCCGCAATGGGGCTGACGGGGGTGCCGGTGCCTTCGTCGTGGTTGCCGATGGCGGTGACTATCTCGGCAATGTCCTCGGGGGGCATATCGAGATTATCGAGAATACGGAAGGCCATGACGGCGCCGCTCTGAGAATGCTCGGAGCGGTTTACCACGTTGCCGATGTCGTGGAGGTAGGCTGCTATTTTGCCGAGGTCTACCTCGTGCTCGGAGTAACCCATGGTGCTGAGGATATAGCCGCAGGTTTCCGCCACAAGGCATACATGAGCAAAGCTGTGCTCGGTGAAGCCCAGTGCGGCCAAGGACTGGTCAGCCTTTTTGATGTAAGTATTTATTGTGGGATTTTCCTTGATGGATTCGTAAGTGATCATAGTTTGTCTCCAGTATATCAGAAAATTATGGAAATGGACGTGCCCTTGCCCGGCTCGCTTTTCAGTTCGGTACGGGCGTTGTGGTACTGAGCGCCGTGCTTGACTATGGACAGACCCAGACCGGTGCCGCCGATTTCCTTGGAATGGCTTTTATCAACACGGTAGAAGCGCTCGAATACCCTCGCCTGATGGGCGTAGGGAATGCCGATACCGGTGTCGCTTACATTGACGACGGTGTTGGAGCCAACGTGACGCACGCTTACTTCCACGCTGCCGCCGTCCTTGTTGTATTTTATGGCGTTGTCGCAGAGATTATATATCATCTCGCTGAGGATATGCCGCACACCCTTTATTTCGGCGCTGCCGCCCGTCAGCCGCAGGCTGATAGCCCGCTTGGCGGCGAGGGGACGCAGGCTTTCGATGATTTCGGCGGAGAGCGCGTACAGCTCCACAGGCTCCGGTTCGAAGGCGGGGGAGTCCTCGTCAAGGCCGGAAAGCTTGATTATGTCGTCCACCAAAGCGATAAGGCGGCGTGACTCATCGTAGATATCTCCGGCGAACTCGGATACCTTGTCCGGGGGAACCATGCCCTCCTTCATCAGTTCGGCGAAGCCGGAGATGGAGGTAAGGGGCGTTTTCAGCTCATGAGAAACATTGGCGGAAAATTCGCGGCGCAGGGTCTCCCGCTGCTCACGCTCTGTTATGTCCATAACCATTATGACGGCGCCCGTTACTTGACCGGAGGAAACAACAGGGCTGGCAATGAAGCAGATGGTGTGGTCACCGGAGGGCATAACGATTTCCGTGCGGCGGCCGGCGAGAGCGGAATTGGCGCAGCGGGTAAGTTCTTCGGGGCAGTTGAGCTGGCGCAGATTGCGCAGGCTGTCCTTGTTGGATGCATTCAGCAGACGCATGGCGCTGGTGTTGGAGGAAAGAATTCCCGCCCGGTTGTCGATAAGCAGGAAGCCCTCGCTCATGTTGTCCGTTATGGCGGAAAATTCACGCTGCTTGAGGCTCAGCTCCTCTATCTGCCGCTGAATGGTAAGGTTCTGCTCCCTAAGCCTGCTTACCAGCGGCGCAAGCTCCTTGTACTCGGTGCTCAAGTCGGGGTGGTCAAGGTCAAGCTCATTGATGGGGCGGAAAATCTTGCGTGCCATGCGGGAAGAGAGCACGGCGGAAAGCGCCAGCGTGAATATGACGCCCCAGAAAATGGTGGAGAGCATACTTGCGGGCACGGCGAACAGAGAGCGCGACGTGCAGGAAACGCGGATAACGGTGCCGTCCGGGCAGAGCAGGGCGTAATTATGGGTCTTTTGAGTAAGGGTACGGGAGAAATGGTCGCTCTGCCCGAAGCCATTCTCCAGCGCGTCGCTTATCTCCTGCCGGTCAAGGTGGTTTTCCATGGAGCCTGCGTCGGCAACGCTGTCGTAGAGCACCGCTCCGTCAGCCGCAATGTGTGTCACGCGGTTGCGGGGGTGGTAATCGCTGAAATACCCCTCGCCGATCAGTTCAAGTCCGTGGACGATGCTTTCCGCCTCGGAGGCCAGGTCTGTGTATACCTGTTCTTCGTTGTAGCTGTAAAGGGTGGCGATGGAAAGAAGCGTGGACACGATGAGCACGCAAAGACCCACGAAAAAGGAGCTGCGGAAAATTTTGAAGGTCATTTGTCCTCTCCTATTTTGTAGCCAAGTCCGCGCACGGTTTCGATATACGCGCCCGCATCGCCAAGCTTGGCGCGCAGAGTACGCACGTGAACGTCAACGGTGCGGTTTTCTCGGTCGAAATCGCTGTCCCAAATCTTGTCCATGATAACGTCGCGGGTGAGCACGCGGCCGCGGTTGTCCAGCAGCAGGCAGAGCAGCTCAAACTCCTTGTGAGTGAGGCTGATCTCCTCACCGGAGACCTTGACGATGTGCTTTTCGGGGCATACATAAAGCTCGCCGATGGTGAAATCGACCGCAATGTTCTCGGCGGGGGAAATACGGCGCAGCACGGCGCGCACGCGGGCCACCAGCTCCATCATGCCGAAAGGCTTGGAAATGAAGTCGTCAGCGCCGTTATCAAGGCCGATGACACGGTCATATTCGGTGTTTTTCGCAGTGAGCATTATTACGGGAGTGTTCCTGGTTGCGCCGGAGGAACGCAGACGGCGGAGTATGCTCAGACCGTCCTCCTCGGGCAGCATTATGTCCAGCAGCACCAGCTCGGGGGTGTTGATCTCTATGGCGCGCCAGAATGCGGAGGGACGGGCAAAGCCCTCGGCCTTGTAGCCCTGACTTTCCAGTGTATATACAACAAGCTTTCTTATGCTGTCGTCATCTTCAAGCAGATAAATCATGGTATCACCTCTTGTCGCCTTGATATTATTCGGCTCATGTAAAAAGTGTGCGGGAAAAGGGTTAAATATTGGTTAAATCAAACTGTTGCGGGCGAATACAGCGGCGCCGTAAACGCCGGAAACGTCGGAGGCAACAGGGTAGAGCAGATTGAGGGTAGAGGCGGGTACAGGCTTCATGCAAAGCTGTCCCAGTCGCTCCAGCAGAAGCTCGCGGGGGAAGCCGCTCATGGCGCAGACTCCGCCGCCCATGATGACTGCGTCGGGGTCAAGGAGCTGCATGGCGGCCGCCAGCAGGTGCGCCAGAATATCCACGTATTCGCTCAGCTCTTTCTCGCTCATAAGATCAAATATTACGGAAATGCTGCCCTGGGGATATTTCTCGGCCAGCAGACGCTCAAGGGCGCGGCCTGCAACATATGCCTCGGCGCAGCCGGTTTTGCCGCAGCCGCAAGGGCGGTCAAGACCGTAGACGGGCACGTGACCCGGCTCGCAGAGGGCGCTGCGTCCACGGAGCAGCTTGCCGTCCACCAGTACCGCACCGCCGAGACCGGTGCCGATATAGCAGCCGAATACAACGCCTCGCTCAAGACCAAGGCGAATGGAGTCGCCGGTGGTGAGCATGGTAATGTCGTTTTCCACGAAAACGGGAGCGTTGAGAGCGTCAGTGAGGGCATCGCGCAGGGGCGTGTCGTTAAGACCGGGAATGTTGGGCACGTTCAGCACCCTTTCGCCGTCACGGCTGACCGTGCCGGGAATGCCCACGCCAACGGCGGCAAACTGAGTGCCCGCGGCGTATTCCTTAAGAGCCTGGGCGAGACCTGCCGCAGCGCCGCCGGGTGCGGAAAAAATCTCCGCGGAGCTGCGTTTCACCAGATTTTCAACCTTGCCGTCTATGAGAGTTCCCATGCGCACGAAAGTGCCGCCTACGTCCACGCCGAGTATGTTAAGCATAATGAATCTCCTTGTGTGTTCGTTTTCTATTATTTTATATGTTAGGCCCATGAACTGTCAAGGAAAAGAAAACCCCGAATGCTAAGGTGTACCTAAGCATTCGGGGTGATAATTATTTAAGCAGGAAGCTGCTGTTTACAAGCTCGTCGCAATAGAGGAAAAGCACATCTGCGTTTTTGAAGTTAACATAGTTGGGCAGCAGGGCGCTGACCATGTAACGCAGGTCAACAAGGGTGACCTTGGAGTAGCTTTCCAGCATGAGGGGTGCGATGGAGGAGCCGTAGGAGTCACGGAAAATCACCAGCTCGCGCTTGGACGCGGCGTTGGGATTTTCGATGACAGTCAGGGGAGTTGCGCCGGAAAGGAAAATATCGTAGCCGTTGGTGCCGAACTTGGCAAGGTCGTAGACCTGGCGGAAGTCCTGCTGCTGGAAGTTATCCACCTTGGCGGCGTCAATAACGTCGGAGGTGAGATAATACAGAGTTTCGGGGGCTACGCCGGTGTGATCCTTGCCGGAAAGGCCGGTGCCGATAAAGCTGCCGGCAGACCTGGCGGTGTAGTCGGACTCGGTGTAGGTGAAGCCCATTGCCTCAGCCAGTGCGGAAACGGTGTCGGAAAGGTTCTCCTGCTTCCAGTGGGGGTCGGTGGCATAGAAATCGGTGCCGCTGAGAGTGCCGCTCAGGTCAATGGCGGTGAAGCCCTCCAGCTTGCCGGAAAGGCTGTCCACGATGTACTCATGGTCGAAATATTTCTCGGTCTTGTCACGGAAATACCAGCTCTTGTCGGGTATCAGTGCGTAATAAACCTTGTTATCCGCAAAATACTTGTCCTTGAGAGTGGTGAGCTTATCGGCGAAGCGGTTTAACGCGGCGTCGTCCACGGCGGGACGGGGCTCAAAGTAAATGCCGTCAACGCAGAGCGTTCCCTCAATTTCGGGATAAACCGGAGCTTCGGGGGTGGTCTCGGGAGTGGCCTCCGGAGTGGGTTCCGGGGTAGCTTCGGGAGCAGGCTCAACGCTTGCCTCGGGGGTAGGCTCGATTTCGGGTTCGGGAGTAGGCTCGGGAGTCGCTTCCGGGGTCTGCTCCGGGGTGGGTGCAGGGGTGCTTACGGGAGCATCGGGAGTGGCCTCGGGGGTGGGAGCGGGAGTATCCGCAGGCTTGCCGCAGGCGCAGAGCAGCAGGGAGAGAAGCAGCGTAATCGCCGCAAGGCGCTTCATCTTACTTGGCAAGAGCCAGGAAGTTGTCAGCGATCTGGTCACAGTGAGTATTGTCCATTACCAGAAGAATGAGGTTGCCGATGCTCTCAACGCGGATGTTCTCGGGGTCTACGCTTACGCAGATCCACTTTGCGGGGTTGACGTTCTCGCGGATAGCGGTCTTGGTGGCCTCGATGTCGCTGCCTTCTGCCATCTTGATGAGGCATACGGAGTGAGCGACGGAGCTCATCATGGGCTCGCAGGCATAAGCCTCAACAATGTCCAGCCCCTCAACGCCGATGATATAGCCTGCGTCTTCGCCGGTAAAGGGCATGGGCCAGAGAGCACCAAGATAGGGACCGTCCTCAAGGTTTGCATAGAGTGCGCCGTAGATGTCCATGAGGGGGGACTCGGCGGTGACTTCTTTGCCGAGGGTGTAGTTGTAGATGGAGTATGCCAGGTCATTGAATACGCCGTTGAGCTCCAACTGAGCGGCGAGAGTGCTGTCAATGGCGTAGCCGCACTCTGCGCAGTTTTCGGCAGTGGCGTCGCCGGCGATACCGCAGTTCACGCAAACGGGCTCGGTGACGTGTGCGTCAAGAGCTGCGGCGGAAATGAGAACTGCATCGCCGCGCTTGAAGTTGGCAAGGTCAACATCGTCAACGAGAAGGCCTGCCTCGGAAGAAAGGGTTTCCCAATTCTCCCATGCAGCGTCGGTAGCATAGCCGAGAGCGCGGAGAGTGAAAGCCATGAACATCTGAGCGGTTGCAGGCTCATTGGGAGCGAAAGTGGTCTCGGTTACACCGTCGGTGAGGCCGGCGGCATAAGCATAGCCGATGTACTCAGCGGCGCCTTCCCAGGTGGGGACATCAGTGAAGGGGATCTCATAGGGCTCCCAGGGATAGAGAGCATCGTTTTCCTTGCCGGAAAGGCGGATAAGCATGATGAGAGCCTCCAGGCGGGTGGGAGTACGGTCAAGCTCGTAGCCCTTGTCGGTGCCCTGGAAAAGACCGAGGACGTTGAGAGCGTCAGCCTGAGTTTCTGCGCTCTCTGCTTCGTAAGCAAATGCAACTGCGCAAAGACCCATGCAAAGGGTGATGGCAAGAAGCAGAGCGATGATCTTCTTGAAGTTCTTCATGTGTGGGGTTCCTCCTGTATGTATTGTTAAAAAATGTTCTTATGCGACTATATCACGGCTTTAGACGTAAGGTCAAGGCAATATGTTCCCCTAAAAGCAAATAATATTAAAAAATACCGCTGTGTTGGCAAATAATCAACACAGCGGTATTGTGTGCGGTTACTTAAGCTCGAACACGCTCTTGCGGTCGTAGGTGGTAAGAGCCTTTTCACTCCATTCGTTGCCGATGCCGGGCAGGTCGGGAACGGTATAAACGCCGCCCACGGGCTGATAATCGTAGATGCACAGATCCTTGATGTGAGCGTGGAGGTTGTTTACATGGTGCTCATGGATAATGAAGTTGGGGATAGAGGACTCCAGATGCAGGGAAAGGGCGGTGGAGAGCGGCGTGCCGCAGACATGGAGCTGAACGGAAACGTCGTAGGCGTGAGCCATGTCGCAGATCTTCTTGCCCTCGGTAACGCCGCCGCAGCTGGTCAGGTCGGGCTGAGCTACCTGCAGGGACATATCCTCGAAATAGGGAGCGTACTGCCAGCGGGAGAAAATGCGCTCGCCGTTGGCGATGGGAATACGTGTGCGCTCGCTTATCCACTTTGCGGTTTTGGGAGAGGGAGTGTTGGGCTCCTCGAAGAAGAAAATGTTGTATTTCTCCACTGCCTCGGCTATCTGTACTGCGGAAAGTGCGTCAAGGCCGGAGTGGTTCTCGATGATAATATCCACGTCCTCGCCTACGGCCTCGCGGGTGGCGGCAACGCGGTTTTCTATCATGCGCAGCATCTTGGGAGGTAGGATACCTGCTCTGTCAAGATGGGAAACCTTGTGCTGAGGGCTTGTGCCGAAGCAGGTGAAGTCAACCTTCACAGCGTCGTAGCCGTCGGCAACAGCCTTCTTTGCCATGGCGGCATAGTCATCGTCGGAGAACGCCATCTCGTATTCTGGACCCCAGCCCAGCTGCAGCTGGCTGGCGTAGCAGCGAAGCTCGTCCCGGAACTTGCCCCCGAAGAGATTGTAAAGGGGCGTGTTGTAATACTTGCCCTTGATGTCCCAAAGAGCGATGTCAATGGCGCTCATTGCGGAGAATACGGCGGGGCCGGGGCTCTGACCCCAGAAGGTGGTTTTGTGGAGCTTGTCCCATATAACCTCGTTGGCGAGGGGGTTCATGCCGAGCACGAGGGGGATAAGGCTTTCCAGCATGCCGTATGCGCCCTCGGCGCCGTTGCCGTAGGACATTGAGGCCTCGCCGTCGCCGTAAATGCCCTCGTCGGTGTACATACGGATACCAACGGGCTTGGCGGGAGCAAAGGTGTCGCAGTGGAAGAGGAAAAGTTCGACTTTTGTTATTTTCATCGGCCTTACTCCTTGGTAATGGTTTTCTTCATGCGAGCCTCGGCCATTGCCTGTTCGGTCCACTCGTTGCCGATGCCGGGCAGCTCGGGAGTTACGAAGCGGCCGTTGACAGGCTGATAATCATGGACACAGAGTGCCTTCATGTAGGGCGCGAGAGCCACGCAGTGCTGCTCGTGAATGATGAAGTTGGGGATTGCGGACTCAAGGTGCAGGGAGAGAGCGGTGGAAAGAGGAGTGCCGCAAACGTGAGCCTGAACGGCTACGTCGTAGGTGTGAGCCATGTCGCAGATCTTCTTGCCCTCGGTGAGACCGCCGCAGCTGGTCAGGTCGGGCTGAGCGATCTGAATGGACATATCCTCAAAGTAGGGAGCGTACTGCCAGCGGGAGAAAATGCGCTCGCCGTTGGCGACGGGAATGTTGATGTTCTCCGCAATGTACTTTGCGGTCTTGGGGGAGGGAGTGTTGGGCTCTTCGAAGAAGAAAATGTTGTACTTCTCGATGGCGCGGGCCAGCTGAACGGCGGAAAGAGCGTCCAGAGTGGAGTGGTTTTCCACGATGATGTCAACATTGGGGCCTACAGCCTCGCGGACTGCGGCAACGCGCTCCTCGGCCAGCTGCACATAGTAGGGGCTCATGGGGCCGCGGCGCTGCTCGTTGCCAAGAGGACGGGAGGGGTCACGGTCAAAGGTAAGGAAGTCTATCTTGAGGGCGTCGTAGCCGAGCTCTTCAACAACGTACTTGGATACGTCAACGTATTTGTCGGTGGAGAACGCAAAGTCATGATAGCCCTTGAAGCCATGCTGAAGCTGGCTGGCGTAGCAGCGGAGATTCTGGCGCTGCTTACCGCCAAGCAGACGGTACAAAGGCATATTGCAGACCTTGCCCTTGATATCCCAAAGAGCGATGTCGATGGCGCTCATGCCGGAGAATACAACGGGTCCGGGGCTCTGTCCCCAAAAGGTAGAGCGGTGCATCTTGTCCCAAATAACTTCGTTGTCAAGGGGATCCATGCCGATGATCATGTTGGCGAGAGCCTCGATCATGCCGAATGCTGCTTCGGAGCCGGTACCGTAGGACATGGAGCCTTCGCCGTCGCCGTAGATACCTTCGTCGGTGTAAATGCGGCAGCCAACAGGCTTGTTGGGTATGGCGACCTCGCAGCGGAACTGGAATACTTCAACCTTTGTTATTTTCATAGTATCAATCCTTTGTCAATTTTCTGGCAGATTCACCGAAAAACATGGCGCATGGCTTTTCGCTGAACCTGCGCCGGAGAAAGAAAACGCCTCTGCCCCGCCCAAGGCAGAACAGAGGCGTATAAGCTTAGGCCGTGCTATGCGAGCGGAAAAAGGATCAGACCTTGTTCCAATCCTCGCCCTTTTCAAGACCCCACATCTCAAATACTTCATTGTAGAAGGGAGGACGCTCGAAGTCGAAGGGGAAAAGCCAGGGAGTGTTGCGGTAATCCATGTGGAATGCCTCAAAGCCCTTGAGACCGGCGCAGACCTCTTCCAGCTTCTGAGGAGGAATGGAGAAGATCATCTCGTCCTTGCCTGCGCGTGCGCGCTCGACATCGCCGGGATCGGGAACGGTTACGCGATACTGGCCGTTGAGTACGGGGGGGACGGTTGCGTATGCGCAGGAGTCAATGCCGTCGAACTCGCTCTTTATGTAAGTGCCGGTCATGGATTTAACGGCGCGGAGCATCATGTTCAACTGCATGGTGTTGGAGTAAACGAGGATAACGTCGGGCTCGAACTCTGCCTTGTAGAGGGGAGAGGTTACAACTGCCTGACACTTGCCCAGCTCGAGGCGGGGGAAGTTGGCCAGGAACTCGTCAGCCTTGTCGGCGGGAACGCCGATGTACTTCTTGATAACGTTGAAGTAGTCGGTGCCGGGGGTGCAGTCAACCATACCGAAAGCGATCAGGGGGTTCCAGCACCAGTGGTCTTCCTTGGTCAGGGCGATGGTCATACCTCTCATTCTGGTCATGGCCTTGGCCTGGCAGAAAGCCATGTGCTTGCCCATGTCACGCTTGGGGAAAATGGCGTCCTTGGGAATATCCTCGAGATTGTCGAAGAACTTTACGGCGATGGGATAGGTCTCCAGACGGAGAGTGCTCTCCAGGAACTTGCCGTACTCGTTATACTGCTGTATGGTCATGGAAATACGCTTCCTTTCAATAATATACTTACGTGAAAATTAGACGCTCATGGTGTATGCGCGCCAGCCGCCGCTCATGTTCTTTACCTTGAAGCCCTTGGACTTAAGGAAGAGAGCTGAGTTATATGCGCGATAGCCGACGCCGCAGTAGACCACATAGGTCTTGCTCTTGTCCAGCTCGGTCCAACGCTCACGGATCTCGTCGATGGGCAGGAGGATAGCGCCCTCAATGTGACCCATATCCCACTCTTCCTGGCTGCGGACGTCCAGCATGACCTCGCCTGCTGCCTGCAGAGCGGGAACATCGGAGGGCAGAGCGTAATCCATCTCGCCTCTTATCATGTTTGCGGCGATCATGCCGCCCAGAATAGTGGGATCCTTGGCGGAGGAGTAGGGAGGAGCGTAGGCCAGATCGAGGTTTTCAAGATCGAAAACGGTCAGGCCGGAGTAGATAGCGGTTGCAAGAACATCGATACGCTTGTCAACACCCTTGCGGCCGATGCCCTGAGCGCCGAGAAGACGGCCGTCCTGCTTGCCAACGGTAAGCTTGAGAACCATGGGCATTGCGTCGGGATAATAGGTGGCGTTGCTGAAGCCGGGAACATATACGCTCTCGAAATCCCAGCCGAGAGCCTCAGCCTCGCGGGCGTTGAGACCGGTGCGGGCTGCGGTAAGCTCGCCAACCTTGATGATGGCGGTGCCGAGAACGCCCTTGAACAGGAGGTTGCCGCCTGCTGCGTTGCAGCCTGCCGCGCGACCCTGCTTGTTGGCGCTGCCTGCAAGAGGAATGCGAACCTTCTTGCCGGAAACCAGATTGAGAGCCTCGACCATATCGCCTGCGGCGTAGATGTCGGGGTCGGAGGTGCGCATGGTAGCGTCGGTCCATACGCCGCCGGTCTCGCCGATCTTGAGACCTGCCTGAACTGCCAGCTCGGTGCTGGAGCGAACACCGGCTGCCATGATGACCATGTCGGCGGGGATTGCGGTGCCGTCTGCGAGAACAACTCCGTTTGCCTTGCCCTCGCCGGTGATTTCGGCTACGGAAGCGCCGGTGAGAACGGTGATACCCATGGACTCGAAGTGACCGATGAGAGCGTCGGAGAATTCCTTGTCCATATTGGTCATGATCTGGGGCAGGCGCTCGATGAGAGTTACCTTAACACCCTTCTCACGCAGGTTCTCAGCGGATTCGAGGCCGATGAAGCCGCCGCCTACTACAACTGCGGTTTCGGTGCCTGCTTCCAGCTTGGAAACGATGCGGTCAGCATCGGGAACGGTGAATACGTTGTAGACGCCGTCCTGCTCAATGCCCTTGATGGGGGGCACGATGGGACGGCCGCCGGTGGCGAGAACGAGCTTATCGTAAGCTTCGGTGACTTCGCCCTCGGGAGTCTTTACGGTAATGGTCTTGTCCTTTGCGTTTACGCCCACTACCTCATGGTTGATGCGTACGTCGATGTTGAAGCGATCCTTGAACATCTCGGGAGTGACCAGCAGAAGCTCGTCGCGATCCTCGATGACGCCGCCGATGTAATAGGGCAGACCGCAGTTTGCAAAGGAAACGTAATTTCCCTTTTCGAAAAGGACTATCTCAGCCTCTTCATTGGTGCGGCGAGCCTTGGTGGCTGCAGAAGCGCCGGCGGCAACGCCGCCAACTACAAGAATTCTCATTATGTACTATCTCCTGTCGCTATAATTTTCAGTTGTCCAGCAGGAACTCAGCGATGGTGCGGGTTGCCTTCTCAACAACGTCTGCGCACTTGACTGCGTGATCCTCAACCTTCCAATACTCTTCGGCATCGGCGGGGTTGGTGAAGATGTAGCTGCGGCCGAAAACCTTCTTCTGGAACTCGGGACACATGGTGGTGCCCATCTTCTCCAGGAAGTAGTCACGGAAAGCGTTGAACTTCTCTGCGCCAACATCCTGCAGATCGGGATTTGCCAGCTCGTCCTCCAGGGGAACGTTGTACTTCAGACCAACAGCCAGCAGGCCGCAGGTATAGGTGCCGCAGGTGCCGCTGCTGCCGCCTGCGCCGCCGCAGAGGGACATGGAAGCGCGGATCATTTCCTTGGGGATATCAAAATACTGGGAAAGGCCGATAAGGGTGCTGCGGGAACATACGTCATCACGGATCTGAGCCTCGCGGGCTGCCTTGCCGCAAAGGTCAAGAATTTCTTCTCTGGTCATGTTTGGTTCCTCCTCTTTGTTTTGGAAGCGCGGCGTAAGGGGATTTTACGGAGCGCTAAAAAGTTTTTTAGAATTTGCAATCGATTTCTGGTATTTTAACATATTTCGCGAGTCTATTCAATATGTAATTCACCCCTAAAAATAAAATTAAAGTATAAGTGGCTTTTAACGACTCTGATGCAGACGTGAAAAACTTGGTCATATCGTAGATAGTTTGTAAAAATGCTTGACCGGGGATTGTATAGAGTATACAATGTATTATTATACATAGACAAAGAAATCGCAAGGAGGCACACATAAATAATGGAGATCAGAGAAGTATCCGCCCTGGCGGCAAAAATCAAGGAAAATATTGAAAAAGTCATGGTAGGCAAAGGCGAGGAAATAGAGCTTATCATAACTGCTCTTATCTGCGGCGGTCACGTGCTGCTGGACGATGTTCCCGGCACCGGCAAGACCGTTACCGCAAAGTCTTTGGCAAAGTCTCTTGCCTGCAACTTCAAGCGTATCCAGTTCACTCCCGACCTGCTCCCCTCCGATATCACCGGTATGAGCATTTTCAATCAGAAGGAGTCCGTTTTCGAGTTCAGTGAGGGTCCTGCCTTCACAAATATCCTGCTGGCCGACGAAATAAACCGCGCCACTCCCAGAACCCAGTCCGCTCTGCTGGAGTGCATGGAAGAGCGTCAGATCACCGTTGACGGCGTTACCCGCAAGCTGGCCGAGCCCTTCTTCGTAATCGCAACTCAGAACCCCGTCGAGTCCTCCGGCGCGTTTCCACTGCCCGAGGCCCAGCTGGACCGTTTCCTGTTCCGCCTGAACCTTGGCTACCCCGATACCATGGGTGAGATGGCGATACTTGAAAGATTCATCAACGACAGCCCTCTTGAGGAGCTGAGCTCCGTTGCCGCCGGCGGCGAGATAATGGAAGCTCAGGCCGCCTGCCGCAAGGTAGAGGTCAGCGAGCCCGTGCGCCGCTACATGGTCAACCTCACCGAGGCTACCCGCAACGCCGCCGACGTATCCCTCGGCGTAAGCCCCAGAGGTCTGCTGTGGCTCATGCGCGCCTGCCAGGCTTACGCAGCCGTTAAGGGGCGCGACTACGTTCTGCCCGACGATGTAAAGAAGCTGGCTGTGCCCGTGTTCGCTCACCGTATCATCACCCGCACCGGCTACGGCGTGGCCGGCAAGGCAGCTCAGGTCGTGAACGACCTGCTTCGCTCCGTTGCGGTTCCTACCGAAGACCCCAACGCGGAGAAGCTCGTCTGAGTTTCCTTTACTAAGATTGAGAGGGGTGGAATGGAACCTTGACCGCCTTTTGGATAATTGTGATCGTGGGCATCTTCGCCCTTTTGCAGGTCGCATACTACAATAAAAACGCGCTGAAAAAGGTCAGCTATGAGCGATATTTTTCCGAGAAGCGCGTATTTGCCGGAGAGAAAGTCAATCTGGTGGAAATTCTGGGCAACAGCAAGCTCATTCCCGTACCTTGGGTGCGAGTGGAATCCCGTATTCCCTCGGAGCTTAAGTTCAAGGCGCAGGAAAACCTTGAGATCGCCATGGAGCTTTTCCACAAGAGCCTGTTTTTCCTAGGCGGCTATTCCCGCATAACCCGCCGCCATGAGATAACCTGCACCAAGCGCGGCTATTACGACTGCAGCAAGGCATCTATCGCCGCAGGTGACCTTTTTGGTCTGGCCTCCGCCCGTCGGGACTACGAGGGCGACGCCAAGCTGTATGTTTATCCCGCAATCCCACGCCCGGAGGATATGCCCGACTCCGCCCTGAAATGGCAGGGCGACGTTACCGTGCGCCGCTGGATAATGCCCGACCCCATGC
>CAYYLZ010000024.1:0-30725 GCA_964472725.1 uncultured Oscillospiraceae bacterium | reverse complement strand
CCGTTAGAAAGTTCGCCCAGGAGGGCGGCGAAGGCATCGCAGCTTGCTACGATGTATGGGATAACTTCGAGTACGACGCAGCATACGAGTGGCCCGCAGGTCTCATTCTTGATGACGATCAGACCGCTGCTGCCGCAGAGTACAACAGTGACGTTGCTACCTACGTTGCTGAGAACTACCTCGCATTCCTCGACGGCTCCAAGCCCCTCACCGAGTGGGATTCTTACATTGCCGGCGTACAGGCTATCGGCCTCGAGCAGATGACCGTTATCTATCAGGAGTGCCTGGATTCTTACTACGCAGAGGCTTAAGTTTTAATACTTAATTCCTAAATAAAAAACAGACCGGAATTTCCGGTCTGTTTTTTGTTATATGAAAACGAAATATAAAAGAACTATAATGCCAAGAATTATTCTGTACCAGCCAAATGCTTTGAAATCATGCTTTCTTATATAGCCCATAAGGAATTTTATCACGAGCAGGGAAACGAGGAACGCAACCACCATTCCAAGCAGCAGAGTAATAAGCTCTGCGGAAGTGAATGCAAGGCCGAATTTGAGAAGCTTAATTGCGCTCAAACCAAGCATTACGGGAACCGCAAGGAAGAATGTGAATTCGGCTGCGGCAGTGCGGGAAACTCCGATAATCAGCGCGCCAATTATGGTTGCGCCGGAACGGGAGGTGCCGGGGATAATGGAGAGAACCTGAAACAGACCAATCGCCAGCGCGGTTGCGTAGCTGATGTCATTTAAACTACCAATGCGGGGAGTTCGCTTCGTATTCCATGCTTCGATCGCAATGAACGCCGCACCGTAGATTATGAGTGCCGCGGCGATAACAGTGGGGGTGTGCAGATGCGCCTCTATGTAATCGTCAAAGAGAAGCGTCACAACAGCGCCGGGAATGCAGGCAACTACGACCTTGAACCAAATGGAAAAGGTCTCTTTTTTTATCATCGGGCTGGATTTGTCCTTGAACTGGAAGGGAAACATCTTGCTCCAAAACAGGATCACAACTGCAAGTATAGCGCCAAGCTGTATAACTACGAAGAACATTTCCTTGAATTCCGCGCCTGCGTTGAGCTGCAGAAACTCATCGACCAGCAGCATGTGTCCGGTACTGCTTATGGGCAGCCATTCGGTGATACCTTCCACTATTCCAAGGAAAATTATCTTGAGTATTTCGAAAATATCCAATACCATTGGCAAACCTCCAAATATAATGTATTACCACTGCCTTGTATGATATCATTTTATGCAGCCGCTGACAAGAGGTTCCCTTGAAACGATTGACCTTTATTCAAAATAATGGTATTATAATTAAAAAACAATTTTGAAAAGGATGGTGCTATATGGAAGCCAGACCTTATGTATCATGGGAGCTTATAGGCAGCTTTATGACCGATGCCTTCGTTGCTGCCGGAGTACCCCGCGAAGATGCTGAAATTTGCGCCGAAGTGCTTATGGAAAGCGACCGTCGAGGCATAGAGTCACACGGTGTCAACCGCTTCAAGCCTATATATATAGATCGTATCCGCAGCGGTATTCTTAATCCTGTAACAGAGTTTGAAGTGATACGCGAAACTCCTTCAACCGCTGTTGTGGACGGACATAACGGTATGGGCATGGTAATCGCTCATCGCAGTATGCAGATGGCGATAGATAAGGCGAAAAAGTGCGGAATAGGTATGGTGGCAGTGCGTAATTCCACCCATTTCGGCATAGCCGGATACTATGCGACTATGGCCACAAAGGAAAATATGGTTGGTTTCTGTGGTACAAATGCAAGACCCTCTATCGCTCCCACCTTTGGCGTGGAGAATATGATGGGCACCAATCCGCTGACCTTTGGCGTGCCCACAGACGAAGAATTTCCCTTTGTGATAGACTGTGCTACCAGTATCACCCAGCGCGGAAAGATAGAGTATTACAGCCGCGAGGGACTTCCCACACCGGAAGGATTGGTCGTAACCAATGATGGTGGTACAATGACGGACAGCGACGCAATTCTCAAAGCTCTCACCACCGGTGAGGCTGCTCTTGCGCCTTTGGGCGGAATAGGGGAGGATACTGCCGGATATAAAGGCTACGGCTATGCCGCGCTTGTCGAGATACTTTCCGCCGCCCTGCAGGCCGGCAGCTATATGAAGATGCTTACCGGTATTGGGGAAAACGGAGAAAAGAAGCCGTATCCTCTCGGCCACTTCTTTATGGCTATTGACACAGAAGCCTTTATGGGTGCGGAGAGCTTCAAGAAGACCGCCGGTGATATACTCCGTGAGCTGCGCGCATCGAAGAAAGCGCCCGGACATGACCGTATATATACGGCAGGTGAGAAGGAATACCTTGTTTGGCTCGAACGCAAGGACAAGGGTGTGCCCGTGGGTGAAGGCGTACAGAAGGAGCTGGCTGAAGTACGTGATTATTACGGCCTTAGCCATAAATTTCCTTTTGAAAACTAAGGAATTTGTTGCAAATAATCGTATATTGCGATAAAATATGAGTGAGAAAATATGACTCTTAATACTTAATGGAGGTAGAGCAAATGTCTTTTTGTAGAAACTGCGGCGCACAGCTTGAAGAAAACGTGAAATTTTGCGCAAACTGCGGCAGCGTGGTAGATGGTGCAGCAGCAACTGCAGCAAGAAATGTGGATCACACTGCAGATTATGATGCTGTTGATATTTCCGAAACCAAGTATCTGTCCTTGTTCTGCTATCTCGGCATATTCTTTATGATTTTTGCTTTGGTTGCAAAGCCCCATTCTCAGTTCGTCCGTTTCCATGCAAATCAGGGCCTTGTTTTGACTATATTGCTGTTTGCGGCAGGCATCGTGATGATCATTCCTGTTTTGGGATGGATCGTCGGTGCGGTGGCTTACATTTTCAGTATAGTTTGCATGATTATCGGAATAGTGAACAGCTGCAAGGGTCAGGCAAAGGAGCTGCCCCTTATCGGCCGTATCTTCATTTTCCGCTGATTAAATCGAAAAGCACAACGGAGAATTTTCGGTCTGAAAATTCTCCGTTTCTTTTTTCAGGAGGCATGTTATGAAAATATATAGATCCGCAGAGGAATTGATTGGGAATACACCCCTTATGGAGCTGGCGAATTATTCGAAGAAGCACGGCCTGCGTGCTCGGCTGCTGGGCAAGCTTGAATGTTTTAACCCTGGGGGATCTGCCAAGGATCGTGTGGCCAAGGCTATGCTTGACGATGCGGAACAGCAAGGAATTATTAACCCCGGTGCGGTCATTATTGAACCCACTTCCGGCAATACCGGCATTGGATTGGCTTCGGTAGCTGCTGTACGGGGATATAAGACCATTATAGTAATGCCGGACAGTATGTCTGCCGAGCGTCGTATTTTGATGAAAGCTTTTGGCGCCGAACTGGTGCTGACTCCCGGAGCGGAAGGTATGAGCGGCGCCATAAAAAAAGCGGAGGAGCTGGCGGCAGAGATACCGGGTAGCTTTATCCCGGGTCAGTTTGAAAATCCCGCAAATCCCGCGGCTCATTTTGATACTACCGGACCGGAAATATGGCGCGATACCGACGGTCAGGTGGATATATTCGTGGCGGGCGCCGGCACAGGCGGCACTATCAGTGGCGTGGGCAAGTACCTTAAGAGCCAAAATCCCAACGTGAAAATCGTAGCGGTAGAGCCTGCATCGTCGCCGCTGCTCTCCGAAGGCCGCTTCGGCAGCCACGGTTTGCAGGGAATAGGAGCCAATTTCGTTCCGCAGGTGCTTGACACCGGAATTTACGATGAGATAATCACCGTTACCGATGACGATGCCTACCGTACAGGCCGTGAGATAGGGCAGAGCGAGGGCGTACTTGTTGGTATAACCTCCGGTGCGGCTGTGTGGGCTGCCGCGCAGCTTGCAATGCGTCCTGAAAATGAAGGTAAAGTGATCGTGGCACTGCTGCCTGATACGGGCGACAGATATCTCTCCACGCCAATGTTTTCTGAATAATATGAAAAAACACCCCGAAAGCTTAATGCTTTCGGGGTGTTCGCTATTTGAGTTAATTCCTCAAAGAGGCCTTAATTACATAAGGGGCTCGAGGCTGAGAACGGGATGACCCTTCTCGGTGAGGAATGCGAGGAGCTGCTCGGGATCCTCGGTAACGGTCTCGTCGCCGATCATGTCAACGAAGTTATCGATGCCATAGAGATCCTTAGCGGTTGCATTGAGCTTGTCAGCAACAGTGTCCTTAAGAGCCTTGGGCAGCCATACGATTCTGGCGATGCCGCCTTCAGCGGACATGAACTTCTTGGAAGCGATGAAGTGCTTACCGTGACCCATGAAGCCGGGGGTCTGAACGCCGCCGCCGGTCATGGAAGCCATCTCGGAGAAGGTCATGCCAAGGGGAGTCATGCCGGCGTGCTCACGGTTAACGATAGCAACACCGTTGGAGTAGGGTTCGATACCGCAGATGCACTCGAAGCAGCCGCAGGAGGTCATGGGATCTTCCATGATGGAGTACATGGTAACGCGCTCCAGAGCACCCTGAGACAGAGCGTGAACGACTTCGTCAACGTCATCCCAGCGGCCAAGACGCTCGTCCTGGAGACCGCCCTTGGTAACTATCTTACAAGGACCGTTGTTGTCCAGCTCGTAGGTAGCCTTAGCATCCAGCCAGGAAACTGCGCCGCAGAGGCCAAGACGCTCGGGGGTAACGATGCAGACGTGAGAGGGAGAGAAGGCCTGGCACATGACGCAGGAGTAGAACTCATCAACGCTCTCGTCGGTCAGGCTGACCAGACGTGCGTCACGGGCGTCGTAGATCTTGTTAGCCTCAACGCGGAGCTCCTTGCACTTCTCGGGATCGGTGTAGATGGTAACCTGGCACTTGTCAACAACGGACTCGAACTCGGACTTGATCTTAGCATAGAGGACTTCACCGAAGTGCTCAGCGCGGAAGCCGGCCTCGTAAGCAGCGTTGCTGATACGGATACGGATAAGGTCACGCTGACCGGTGTGCATTACGCCTTCGATGCAGTTGATCCAAGCGTGGAACTTACGCTCGAAAACAGGCTCGAAGTCGGGCTGCATCTTCTTGCCGCAAACGTCAACGACCATGCAGAGGTTGATCTGGTTCTTGGGCTGACGAACATCGATTTCGGGACCGATGACTTCGATCTTGTGGTCAACAACGTGAGCAGCGTCAGCGGTGCGAACCAGCTCGAGGCAGTCATTGGTGGTGCCGTTTGCTTCAGCGAACATATCAGCCTTACGGATGATTTCGCCTTCGAATGCGTTAGCATAAGCAACGGGGATATCAACGTTGGTAACCTTGATCTTCATGCCGCGAGCCTCGATGGAAGTCTCAACGAACTTGTCGATGTCAGGCTGAACGATGAGGGACTTGGGAACGCGCCACATGTCGTTGTCATCGTTGGTGATTACGGGGAAACCGTAAGCGATAGCGCCGCCGCCGCAAGCAACGGTCAGATCGTTAACGGGCTCAAAAGCGTTGACAGCAGCGTTTACACGCTCGAAGGTGTACTTCTTAACTGCCTCGTAGTCGCCGGGCTCGTGGCCGCCGAAGATAAGAGCGGTACGAACAGCAACGGAAACAACGTGAGTAGCCATATGTACGTCGGGGCCGACAGGGAAGATACGGACAGCGTGACCCATCTTAACGCCTGCACGGTTTGCCTGCTCGATGATCTCACCGATCAGGAAGACGTAGATAGACTTGGACTGGTAGGACTTGATCAGCTCAGCAGCCTTCTCGTCGGAAGGAGCAGCGCCGATGAAGAGAACGAAACCGGGGATGTCGCCGGTAACCAGGGGAACACCGAGCTCACGAACGTCAGCGTCGCTCATGTGGCCGTTGTAAAGGGTGCCCTCATAGGGGTTTACGCCGCCGATGTACTTAACAGCTTCGATAACTTCAGCTGCGCAGGCGGTAGCGATACCGGAAGTGAAAACGTCCTTGGTTCTCTTCTCGCGGGTCATCTGGCTCTTGATCCATTCCATGGACTCCTTGAGTTCGCCCAGGGTCTGGTTCTTGCGGCCGGTCATTGCATACAGGCACTCAAGATAATAAGCAGTGTCGGGATAAGCAACAGGGGTAGAATCATCATATTTTGCTGCGGCTTCTGCAAGGGCCTTTTCGGCCATGCCATACATTTCGTCAGCGCCGCTAAATACTCTTTCAATAAGTGTAGCCACCGTTATACCTCCAAAGTTTTATCAAGTTTTTCTTTTATTTTACGAACTTCACTAACAACGTCCTGATCGTAATCGTAAGGAGACTGAGCCTCGCGATCCGCCTCAATGACGCCGCCGCTGTAGTGGATAATTCCCAACAGCTCGTCTTCGGGAATATTCTTGCGAATGAATTCCTCATCAGCTTCAGTTCTAACCTTATTTGCGACCGCCTCGACCTTCTTTACACCAAGGTCGTACGCAAGACGCTTAACGTTATGAAATGTCTGAACACTTCGGGCACCGGGCTCAACAACAACGATGAACCTGTCCATAAAGGATGTGGTGCCTCTGCCCAGGTGTTCAAGGCCTGCTTCCATATCAAGGATCACAACGTCATCACGCTGCAGAACCAGATGGGAGATAAGGCGCTTGAGGATCACATGCTCCGGGCAAACACAGCCGCCTCCGGCAACGTCAACCGTTCCGAGAACGAGCAGCTTTACGCCGTTCTTTTCCTTTGCATAGATGTCCGGGATGTCGTCTACCTTGGGGTTGATCTTGAAGAACTTACCCATTCCGGTCTCGTCAGCACCGGTTCTTTCGTTTGCAAGGTCTTTCATTTTGGATATGGGGGTTATCGCGTCCAGCTCATCCATGGAGAAGCCGAGGGCAAGACCGAGATTTGCATCGGGGTCTACGTCGGCTGCAAGTACGTTATGTCCTTCGTCGGCATAAAGTCTTGCGAGGATAGAGGACACGGTAGTTTTACCTACACCGCCCTTACCTGTAACGGCTATTTTCATTCGTAATGTCCCTCTTGATTTTCAGTAAATTTCGTGTGATTAGATGTTGAGAGCGGTTCTCTTAGCTTCGATGCCGTCGATCATGGCGGTTACGAGCTTGGCAGGATCCATCTCGATGATGTAGCCGGCGCCAACCATATCTCTGCTGCCTTCGGTGATCAGGTGCATAACCTCATCGGAACCCTTGACCTGGGGCTCGATGCCGAGATATGTATCCAGACCGGAAGCGACAACGTAGTTAGCGATGGAAACAGCCTTCTGGCTCATCCACTCGGGAGCGCAGCCGACAACGGGAAGCTGGGTAACGTCGATGCCCCACTCCTTGGCCACGGTGTGAACCAGGTTCAGGATACGGGAGATGTCAACGCAGGAACCCATGTGCAGTACGGGAGGAATGCCGACCAGGTCGCAAACTCTCTTAAGACCGTCGCCGCAGAGCTCCTTGGCTTCGAGGTCCATCAGACCGGCCTTTGCAGCAGCCTGAGCGGAGCAACCGGTGGTAACAACGATGATGTCGTTCTTGATGAGCTCCTTGATGATCTCGATGTGAGAATAGTCAGCTCTTACCTTGGGGTTGTTGCAGCCAACGATACCAACAGCGCCGCGGAGAACGCCGGCCTTGATAACCTCGATGAGGGGCTTGTAGGTGCCGGGCTCGTCAACGAAGGAATTGGTAACGCCGTCCAGCTCGTTGATGATAGCTTCGCAGGAATAACCAACTCTTGCCTTCTCCTTGTGCTCGGGGATGAAGACCTTGGAAGCGTCTCTGTTTGCGAAGTTCTCGATAGCGGTGGTCACGATGGTGGTAGCAGCCTCTTCGGCGTTGCTGGGCTCAACCAGGATGAACTCGGAATCGGGAATCTTGGCCTTGGGAGAGGTGGAGATGAACTTGGTGTGGAAGCACTTGCTCAGGGGGCCGATAGCGGGGAATACGCACTGAACGTCAACAACGATCAGCTCAACGGCGCCGGTGAGGATAGCGTTTTCCTGCTGCAGGAAGTTACCGGCCATGGGGATACCGTGACGCATGGTGACTTCGTTGGAGGTGCAGCACAGACCGACAATGTTGATGCCCTTTGCGCCGACGGACTTAGCCTTGGCGATCATCTCGGGGGTCTCAGCGATAACTGCGACAGCCTCGGAAACGGAGGGATCGTGGCCGTGGACAACGATGTTGACCATGTCGTGGGAAAGAACGCCGAGGTTAGCCTCAGTCTCGATGGGGGTGGGAGTACCGAAGATGATATCGGAGAACTCAGTGCCCATCATGGAGCCGCCCCAACCGTCAGCCAGACCAACGCGCATTGCCTGTCTTACGAATGCTTCGGGCTCAGCCTGAACACCCATGTGGCACATGTGCATGGACTCGGTGACCTCGCGGTCAACGGCGCGGGGAGCAATGCCCAGCTCCATCCACTTCTCGCGGCGCTCGTCGGTGGCTCTGTTGATGAAGGTCTGGAAGCCGAAGGGCTTACCGTAGTCGTTCAGACCGGTAACAGCCAGCTCGTGAGCGATGTCATAGATATCGCGGCCCTCGGTCTCAATGCCGAACTCCTTGGCAACAGCGATACATTTTGCCTCGTCCTTGACCTTGTAGATGCCGTCGGGCTTGGTCTCAGCGAGAGCGTAGCAGATCTCACGGCCGTGGTCGGAGTGAGCTGCGCAGCCGCCGGCTGCGAACTGCAGATAGTTTCTGCCGGCGATGGTATGAGCGGTAGCACCGCAGATACCCTTGGGGGACTTGGGGGTGATGCGGCAGGGACCCATAGAGCAGTTGCGGCAGCAGATACCCTTTTCGCCGAACTGGCAGTGGTTCTTCTGGGCTTCCGCTCTGTCTTCCCAGGTGTCAATGCCTACTTCTCCGGCCTTGACCTTGAGGATTTTGGTATCCTGCTCCATTTCCTCGATTGTAGTAAACTTTTTTGCCATTTTTCAAACTCCTTTACGCCTATTTTTAATAGGTACGGAGCAAATGCTCCGTCCGGATGCACGTGATGGGCTATATATCAACAAGCACTGCCCGCGGCAAAACAGACTGTGCCGGTCGACCAAAAATTATTTCAGGAAGCCGGTGAGGATCTTTTCCTCGGCTTCCTCGGCGGAGAGGCCGAGAGTCATAAGCTTGAGCAGCTGATCGCCGGCGATGCGGCCAATGGCTGCCTCGTGGATAAGCTGTGCGTCAACATGGTTGGCGGAGATAGCGGGAACGGAGCTTACCTTGCCGTGACCCATGATGATACTGTCACACTGAACGTGACCGAAGCAGGGAGCGTTGCCGTTTACGATGGGGCGGAACACCTGCTCGGAATCGTCCTGAGCTACGGAACGGGAGATGACTCTTGCTTTTGAGCCTTCGCCATTGAGGTTGATAACCATGTCGGAATAGGCCTTCTGCTTGTCGTGGGTGAGCAGACGCTCCATGAATACCACTTCGGCGCCTTCTGCCGCGTCGACAACGGTTTCGCGCTTGGTGCTGTCAACGCCGCGGATCTGAGCCATATCCAACTCAATATAGGAATTTTCCTCCATGTGGATAACGGTCTTGGGATTCATTATTCGCTCGCCGGTGCCGTCACCGTCGCCGTAATGCTTCTCAAAGTACTTCACGCGGGCGTTTTTGCCGACGTGGAAGGTGTGGATACCGTCATGCTGGGAGGTGTCGCAGCCGCTGTTATGTATTCCGCAGCCGGCGACTATAAGAACGTCCGCGCCTTCACCGATGTAGAAATCGTTGTAGACCACTTCGCTGTGGCCGGTCTTGGTGATGATGACGGGGATGTGGACGCTTTCGTTTTTGGTACCGGGCTTGATGATGATATCGATGCCGGGTACGTCGGTCTTGTTTACTATCTCGATGTTTGCGGTGCTGTTGCGGCCATCGAGTTCGCCGTCCTTGCGGATATTATAGGCACCCTCGGGGATCTTGTGAAGGTCAGCAATTTCCCTGAGCAGGTTCTTTTCGATTTCGGTCATTTTCTTGCTCATTTGCCTGTATCCTCCATGAGGGCGCAGCCGATCTTGGTGTCGTCCATGATTTCGGGGAAAACTTCAGCTACGCTGCCGCGCTTGGTGACGGTGCCGCCGGAAACAAGGATCAGCTCGTCAGCAAGGCGAATTATACGCTCCTGATGGGAGATTATGATTATGGTGCTGTCAGAATTCCTGTGAATGTTTTCGAAAGTTTCGGTGAGCTTTGCAAAGCTCCAAAGGTCGATGCCGGCCTCGGGCTCGTCGAAAATCATAAGAGAAGCGTTGCGGGCCAGAATGCTGGCGATTTCGATACGCTTTACCTCACCGCCGGAGAGGGAGGTGTCGATCTCGCGGTTGACGTACTCTTCTGCGCAAAGGCCTACCTTGGTGAGGTAGCCGCAGCAATCGGCGTTCTTGAGCTTCTTGCCTGCTGCGATGGAGAGCATATCGACCACCTGCATTCCCTTGAAACGGGGAGGATGCTGGAAACCGTAGCTTACGCCGAGACGGGCGCGCTCGGTAACGGACTTGCCGACCAGCTCTTCGCCTTCGTAGACGATGCTGCCGGAAGTGGCTTCAACCAGACCCATGATGGCCTTTGCAAGAGTTGTCTTGCCGCCGCCGTTGGGGCCGGTGATAACGACAAATTTGCCGGATTCTATATCAAGATTGATGTTCTTAAGGATATCCAACTGTCCTTTTTCAGTGTCGACAGTGTAGTTCAGGTTCTTTATGCTAAGCATTACTTTCCTCCGCGCGGTATTGAAAGATTATAAGCGGGAATGCGCCAAAATGGCAGAGTTTGCCCAAAGTTGGTCAACATGATTATAGCATAGAAATATTATTTTGTCGATAACGAAAATGCTGTAAAAAATGCATTTGGAAAAGATTTGACATAAGTGCCTAAAACGACAAGACATATCCCCCCCCACCGCATACTTTTGACCAAAATTCTCTTATATATGTATATGAGGGAAACTGAACACATTCACCACCCTTGCGGTTAAGATTGACAGAGGGCAGCAAATAGTGTTATAATACAAGACAATCCACTCCTGCCGGTGTGGCGAAACAGGCAGACGCCCGGGACTTAAAATCCCGTGTGGGGCGACCCACGTACCGGTTCGATCCCGGTCACCGGCACCAGCAAAAAAAGCACTTGCCTTGGCAAGTGCTTTTTTGTAATGAAGCGCACTTGCGGTGCATGAAGAATGAAACGGTAACTTCGTTACTATGAAGTGTGCGCTTCACTTCATGTTTGCAAAGCAAACGCATCATACGAGCGCAGCGAGTGCATCATATCGGCGCAAGCCGATGCTTCATTACTGATAGCAGACGAGATAATCACCCCAAAAAAGGAGGATCATCATGGACGCAAAGCTTGAGCGGAACAAACAAATAGTGGCGGAATTTTACGATCTTATCATCAACCAAAAGGATTACGAGGCCGCGAAGAAGTACATGGGGCCTCGCTATAAGCAGCATAATCCGCTGGTGAAGGATCACCCGGAGGGACTGCGGGAATTTATTGAGTTCCTAAAAACCAACGCGCCCCATGCTCACAGCGAGATAAAGCGCATTTTTGCCGAGGGGGACTACGTTATCCTGCACGTTCACTCTATTCGTCAGCCCAATACCAACGGACGCGCCATAATCGAGATTTTCAGACTGGAAAACGGCCTCATCGACGAGCATTGGGACGTAATACAGGAGATACCCGACGACTCCGCCAACCCTAACGGAATGTTTTGAAATATTTGCTGCAAAAATACCCCCGATACTCGATGGAGTATCGGGGGTAAATGTATATCCCGGTATGTAATTACTTCTTGAAGCCGTCGCCCATGTAGCAGAATGCCATGGTGAGCTCCATGTCGCTGAGTCTTCTTGCTTCCATCTTTACGATGGTCTCGGGGTTGGGGAAGGGATAATCCATAGCGGAGAGAGCGTCGCTGATGAGGATACCGGAGCCGTGGAGCTCTTCGGCGTGGAGGATGGAGTAAACCATACCTGCACCGCTTGCCTCGGGGGGGACCATGCTGTCGAAGCCGGGCATAGCCATCATCTTGGGGTTGAACTTTGCGCGGAATTCCTCGGGAAGCTTGCTTACGTCGATACGGCCAACGCCTGCGGGCGTCAGGCAGAATACGTTGACGCCGGTGCCCTTGACTTCGTTTGCAAGGGACATGATAACGGAGGTAGCAGCAGCCTTACCTGCGGTGTATATGCCGCCGCCGACCATGGGAGGACAATAGTGGAACTGGGTGGTGCTGTAGGTAACGGTGCCATGCTTGCGCTCGATCATGCCGGGTACGAATGCCTTGACTGCCATCATAACGCCCTTGGCGGAGATGGCGAAGGAGGATTCGAGGTCTTCAACAGGAGAGCCGAGGATGGGCCCGTTCAGACGCATGTTCATTGCGTTATTGATAAGAATGTCGACCTTGCCGAACTTTGCAAATGCCTGTGCGGCCAAATTGTCGATATCTTCCTGAACGGTGATGTTGGTCTTAACGAACAGGCAAACGTCACCTTCGTTTTCTTCGTTGATAACACGCTGGGTCTCTGCGCCGGCAACCTCGTTCAGGTCAGCTACAACGACCTTTGCGCCTGCCCATGCCAGAGCACGTGCATAGCCAAGACCTACATTGCTTGCGCCGCCGGTAACAACGGCTACTTCACCGTCCAGACAGCCCTTCTTGAGGCCGGTGTATTCAAGATCGATGGGGATAATGTTGAGAATTTCACTGGTTACTACTGCCATTTTAATGTTCCTCCTGATGTATTTTAATTTTTTAACAAACAATACTGATGCCCGCCGACTGCGGGATATTGGGAAAAATGCTGAGAAAAAACAGCCGCAAAATGCCGCTACTTGTATAATAGCACGAACAAAAAGGCTTTGCAACTATTCTTTGTACGGGCATATATATTAAAATGTGTTCTTCAAATTGGGCGTTTTGCCGAAAGATGTTAAATATATTCATCATAACGGAAATGGCGGCACAAACTGACCACGTTGAAATATGGCAGCGGGTGTGATAAAATAACCAACACAGGAAGGATGAGTCGCCGTGAGTCACGAACCCTATATCCGAATAGCGCATGGAAGCGATACAGCAGTGCTGATGGTGCACGGTATCGTGGGCACGCCGCGCCATTTTGACGGTATGCTCACTGCCATCCCGGAAGACTGGTCGGTATATAATATGCTGCTTGACGGTCACGGCGGCAGTGCCGGGGATTTTGCAAAAGCTTCCATGGCCCAATGGCGCAAACAAGTGAAGAACATGCTCAATGCGCTTTGCGTCAGATACAAAAGGGTGTTCATTGTCGCTCATTCCATGGGCACGCTGCTGACGACGGAGGCGGCGCTGCAACATGCGAACAAGGTGGCGGGAATTCTGTTCCTTGCCTCGCCGCTGAAAATCGGAGTGAAGCCGCGCACCGCGCTGTATGCGCTGCAGGTGGCGCTCGGCCTTGATAAACCGGGCAGCGGAGCGGAAATCATGAAGCGCGACAGCGGCGTTGTGCTTACGAAAAAGCTGTGGGTGTACCTTGGCTGGATACCGCGCTATCTGGAGCTTTTCCGGCAGGTGAAGGTATGCCGTGAGCTGGTGAAAAAGCTGCAGATACCCTGCATTGCAATACAGTCCAGGCATGACGAGCTTGTGTCACGCAAGTCAGTGAAATATCTTGCGGAAAACCCGAAAATAGAAATACATGAGCTGGAGCGCTCCGGTCATTTCGGATATGTGCCGGAAGAACAGGAATTCATCAACAATAAGCTGAAAGCATTGTTTGAAGGATTAGTGTGAAAAATCACACTAATATGATTTAAAAGCCCATCGCTTCGTCCTTTGGACAACCGGCGATGATGGCAAAAATCCTCCATACGCGGGGATTTTAATAACTATTTGTGCGGCTGCACCGTATGGAGGATTAACATGAAAAGTATAAAACCCGGCAGAGGCCCCTCGATGATGGGCGGCATCGTCAGCATAGTAATGGGTATTTTCGGCGTTCTGTGGACGATAGGCGCAGCCAGTATCGGCGGCGGATTTTTCGCCCTGTTCGGAGTGCTGTTCATAGTGATAGCCATAGTCAACGCGGTGTATAATTTCAAGAACGCAACCAATAAGAACCGCTATTCCACATTTGACATAGTGGACGGTGAGGAAGAGCCCGACCCGCTCAACCAACGCTATGGCGGCGATTATTACGCGCAGGAAACCACCCCGTCTTACGAGGGCGAGCGGGACAGCGAATTCTGCCCCTACTGCGGAGCGGACGTGGAAAAGGATTACGTTTTTTGCAATAAATGCGGCAAAAAGCTGCCCTGAGAAAGGAACGCCGGCATGAATTATTACGACGAAAAACTGCGCGAACTCCGTGAGCGTGTGCTGCGCAAGCGTCAGCTTGAGGCGGAGGTCGCCGAGCTTGAACGGCAGTACATCGAATTTGCCGCGTGCGTTGAAGAACTTGATAAAATACGCATCAAGGAAAACGAGGACGTGGAGCGTCTTGAAGGCGGCAGCTTCGCTGCATTTCTCTATTTTGTGATAGGGAAAAAAGATGAAAAGCTCACTAAGGAACAGGAAGAGGCTTACGCAGCTGCTGTGGAATATGATGCGGCGGCAAAGGAACTTGCTGAAATTGACAAGGAGCTTGCCAAACGCAGAAACGAACTGGGCATTGTCTTTGACAGCGAAGGGCGCTATAAGGAAGCTGTAGAAGAAAAAATTGCAGAGATAAAGCTGCAGGGCGGAGAAACGGCGGAAGAGATAATTCGAACAGAAGAAAATATTGCCTACATTGAAAAGCAGATAGAGGAACTCAGTGCAGCGGCGGCGGCTACGGTTCGCGCCCTTGGAACGGCGAGAACAGTGCTTTCGGCCTTGAACAGCGCTGAAAAGTGGGGATGGTTTGGAGACGGACTGCTTGGCCATGAAGAGAAGCACGGCAGTTTGGACTCTGCACGGTTTATGTCCGAAAAACTGCAGTCTGAGCTGCGTCAGGTAAAGACAGAGCTTGCTGACGTTAAAATAAATGCGGAAGCGAAACTTGTGGATGACTATATGCGATTTTCGGATAATTTCTTCCATGGCACGTGGACTAATCTGGAGGTACTGGATAGAATCGGAACCTCACAGTCTCAAATGGAAAATGTGATAAAGCGCCTTGAGCAGATAAAAGTCCGTACCGACGAAATGCTCACTAACGCTAAAAAAGCTCTTGAAGAGGAGCGCGCCGCCCTTGACAAGCTTGTAAGAGAAGAAAATATATAACCATATCCGCACAGCTTTTCGGCTGTGCGGATAATTGTTTTGCGAGATGTTTCCGTCGTACTGCCTGTCATTTACTGTTGAACGGAGGGGGAAACCGTGATATTATAACTGCAAATCATTAAGTAATCAGTGGTTATTTGATGGGGAAATAAGGGAATAGAAAATAAAGGAGAGAAAAGATTATGGAATTCAGTGTAAACAGTCCGATACTGTTTGTGATGGTCGGCGTTATCATAATCGCCGTGCTGGCACAGTCGGTATATTTCCTTGTCCGTGCGCTGAAACGGGCAAATCAGCTGGGCATGGATAAGGCCATGCTGAAAAAAACCATGAGCTCCGCCGCGGTTTTCACCATTGCGCCCGCGGTGGCGATACTGGTCGGCGTAATATCCCTTTCCAAGAGCCTAGGTGTTGCGCTGCCCTGGCTGCGCCTTTCCGTTATAGGCTCGCTTACTTATGAAACCGTTGCGGCGGGTACCGCCCTTGAAGAGCTGGGGCTCGGCCTTGAAACTCAGATAAGCAGCCCCGGCGATTTCGTCACCGTTATTTGGGTAATGACCCTCGGCATCGCCATTGGTCTTATTCTTACGCCCCTGCTCACCAAGAAGATACAGGGCGGTATGGTAAAGCTGGGTAAGTCCGATAAGAAGTGGGCTGAGATATTCAATAACGCCATGTTCCTCGGCATGATATCCGCTTTCCTTGGTTACGTTTTCTGCGACGTATCCCTTGCCTTTGACGGCGATTATACCGGCCTTATTCCTGTTTGCGTAATGATGGTTTCCGCTGTAGTCATGGCTGTCTGCGGCCTTGCCGCCAAGAAGCTGAAAATGCGCTGGATGACAGATTACGCGCTGCCTATAAGTCTTGTTGCGGGCATGGCTGCCGCTATTCCCATAACCACCTGGTTGCCCTGACAGGGAAGGAGGAATAAACAATGAAAAAGAATCTTAGCTATCTTGAAAGTGTTCATAGAGACGGTAGAGCCTGGGGCTTCACCCTTCTCGTACTTATAGTTGCGTTCCCCGCAGCCGTTTCCCTCTGCTTCGGAGCCGGCCCCAAGTGGGGACCCATGGCAAAGGCGCTGCTGGCTGTTCTGCCTATGTATTGGGCGGTGGGTATAGTTGAAATATTCACCTACGTTCCCATGCTGGGCGCGGGCGGAGCGTACCTGTCCTTCGTTACCGGCAATATTTCCAACCTGAAGCTGCCCTGCGCCATTGACGCAATGGAGCGCGCGGGCGTTAAGGCAAACTCCGAGGAGGGTGAGATAATCTCCACCATCTCCATCGCAGTTTCCAGTATCGTTACTACCTTCATCATCATTCTGGGCGTTATCCTCATAATACCCATTTCGCCTCTGCTTTCCGCACCCGTTATGCAGTCCGCCTTCGCTCAGCTGCTTCCCGCTCTGTTCGGCGGTCTTGCGGTGGTGTTCGTATCCAAGAACCTGAAGCTTTCCATCGCGCCCATTATCCTTATGCTGGCTCTGTTCATTTTCGTACCCGCGCTCAATGCCGGCACTGTGGGCATCATGGTACCCGTGGGCGTTATCTTTACCCTCATCGTGGCGCGCATCATGTATAAGAAGGGAATGCTGTAATGAAATATCTGCTTATTGCGATTGCCGTGATCGTATGCGTACTGCTTGCGGTGATTATCCTGCGAACCCTGCGCTTCAAGCCCAAGCCGGGGCCGAAAGTGTTTGAAAACGACGAAATATTCGATGGCGATAAGGTAGTCAGAAATCTGCAGGCTTTGGTTCGCTGCAAGACCATATCCAATCGTGACCCGGATTTGGAGGACGAGGCTGAGTTTGAAAAGCTCACCAATCTGCTTCCGGAGCTGTACCCCAACGTATATGCCAAGTGCGAGCTGTACCGTATGCCTGACAGAGCGCTGCTGTTTCGCTGGAAAGGCAAAAATGACGGCGAGCCCGCCGTGCTTATGTCCCATTACGACGTTGTGCCCGTAAATGAGGAGGGCTGGGATAAGCCGCCCTTTGAGGGCATCATCGAGGACGGCGTCCTGTGGGGACGCGGTACTCTTGACACCAAGGTGACCTTCAATGCCGCCCTTTCCGCCGCCGACCACCTTATCGCTCAGGGCTTTGTTCCCGAAAACGATGTTTACTTCGCCTTCTCCGGCGGCGAGGAAATAAACGGCGAGGGCGCAGTTCATATCGTGGACTGGTTCGAGGAGATGGGTATCACTCCTGCGCTTGTTGTTGACGAGGGCGGCGCTGTTGTTCAGGACGTATTCCCCGGCGTATCCGCACCCTGCGGTCTTATAGGCATAGCGGAAAAGGGTATGATAGACGTTGAGTACCGCACTAAATCCGCAGGCGGTCACGCCTCCGCACCCAAACCCCATACTCCTGTTGGCGTGCTGGCTCGTGCCTGCTGCAATATGGAGAACAATCCCTTCAAGCTGCACCTTACCAAGCCCGTTGCGGAGATGTTCGACACTCTCGGCAGACATTCCAGCCTGCTTTACCGCGTCATATTCGCAAATATGTGGTGCTTTAGCTGGGTACTCGACCTGCTGTGCAAGAAAAGCGGCGGCGAACTGAACGCCCTTATGCGTACCACCGTTGCCTTTACCCAGATGGAGGGCAGCAGCGTTTCCAACGTAATTCCTCCCGAGGCGGCAATGGTGTCCAATATCCGCCTTAACCCCGCCGACAGCATGGCGAGTGCGCTGGAGTACATCAAAAAGACCGTCAACGACCCCAACGTGGAAATAACCGCTCTCCGCGGCAACGAGCCCAGCCGCGTTTCCGCCACGGACTGCCCCGGCTGGGAGAAGGTGGCTTCCAGCGTCGCTTCCACATGGAAGGGCACGCTGGTCTCGCCCTATCTCATGTTCCAGTGTTCCGACAGCCGCCATTACGGACGCATCTCCGACAGGGTATACCGCTTCTCTGCCATGGATCTGACCAAAGAGGAGCGCGGCACCATTCACGGTCATAACGAGCGCATAAGACTTGAAACTATCAAGAAGTCTGCGGAATTCTATATCCGCCTTATCAAGCAGTGCTGAGCGGACACGTAAAATATTAAAGAAATCCGGGATACAGGCGTATCCCGGATTTTTCAGTGTGTCAAAAAAGTTTGCTGCACGTCCGTGCCTTAGTAGAATGTACGAGTAATGCATGGCTTCTCCCTTGAGGAGAAGCTGGCGGCGAAGCCGACTGATGAGGGTCCGCGTAAGCGGCAAAAATGGCTTAACTACTATATTTTCGGCACTTCGTGCCGTCCCCTCATCCGTCAGTCGCAACGCGACTGCCACCTTCCCCTCCAGGGGGAAGGCTTGCCTTGTTGCAACTGCTGACTATAGTTTTTTGACAGTCTCAGAAATCCGGGATACAGGCGTATCCCGGATTTTTGTATGCTTATGCACTTAATCTGTTCAGCGGATTCCATTTGCCGCGAAGATAATGGATAACGAAAAGGCAGAAGAGCAGGAGATTGTGGCCTATCATGCAGGCCCATGCGGAAACAAGTCCGAAGCCGAGAAGCTGGGTGCAGATAAAGGTGCCAACGATGCGAATGCCCCACATGCCGATGATGTTGAAAACAAAGGGTGTGACGGTCTTGCCCACGCCCTGCAGCATACCCTCGATGATAATGGATACGCCGTAGAAGGGTTCGGAAACGGCAACCATGCGCAGAACGGTGGAGCCGAGGGCGATAACCTGCTCGTTCTTTGAGAAAATACCCATCATTGTAGGTGCGAAGATGAAGAGCAGGCTGCCGGAAATTATCATCATGGCGACTTCAAGCAGCATTATCATGCGTGCGAGGTCTTTCATGCGCTGCTTGTCACTTGCGCCGAGGGCATTGCCGGCGAGAGTGGCGGCAGCGGTCTGCATGCCGTAGCCGGGAATGTAGAAGGCGGACTCAACGGTGTTAGCAATGGTGTGGGCGGCGGTGGAAATTTCGCCGGTGGAGTTTATCATAGCTGCAAAAGCAACGTAACCCAAAGAGGTGCCGAAGCGCTGGAGCATATTGGGCAGAGCTACTCTCAGGCAGGGACGGAGCACCTGCAGGTCGGGCTTCAGGCTCTGCCCCTTGGGGGAGATGACAGGGTGCTTCCAAAGGGCAATTGTGATGGCAATACCTCCGAAGACGAATGAGATGGCGCTGGCGATAGCCGCGCCCACAACACCGAGACCTGCGCCGGGAATAGTGAGGGAGAAAGAGAAAATCCTGACGGTGCGGGTAGAGTAGATAAGGAAGAAATTGAGTACCACGTTTATGAGGTTTACCCAAATTCCGGCCCGCATGGGCGTTTTCGTGTCACCCACGGCGCGGAGCATCGTGCCGAAAATTATGCTGGCGGCTCGGGCGAGCATGGGCGTATAGAGAATGAAGAAATATGTGGAGGACAGCTCCTGAATGGCGGGGTCTACCTGCATCCACTTGGGTACCATTCCGCTGAGTGAGAGAGGCAGGACAGTGAAGAGAATACCGGTGATGAGAACGGCAAGCACTGCCTGAGAAGCGGTGCGGGAGGCACGCTCCTTATCGCCTGCGCCGTAGGCCTGAGCGATAAAGGACAGAAAGCCGACGCCCAACGCGGAAATGGAACTGCCGATAAGCCAGTTTACAGTGCTGGTAGCGCCGACGGCGGCGGTGGCCTCGGTGCCCAGTGAGCCGACCATGGCGGTGTCTATGTACTGAACGGCAGTCTGCATGAGCTGCTCGAGCATGGTAGGCCATGCAAGAGAGAATATAACAGGGAGCATGCTCCACTTAAATTTTTTAGTAAGCTGATTGCTCATTTTACACCTCTGAAAATTGTGTTTATGTGTTCGTGCTGAAAGCGAGCGCGTTTATTCACAAAACGCGAATATTATATCACTACGTCCAGTTCTTTTCAATGATATTTTGCCTCTTGAGCTCTATCGGGAGTGTATAAAAAGCAACAAACAAATTCGTTGAATACTAACAAAAAGAATGGGGCTATTTTGGTTAAAATAAGTTTTGCAATCGCTTGCAAACTTGAAAAAATAAGGTTATAATGTCGATACCATTGTAATACGAGGTGATTTCAAGTGGAGAAATATGATGCCCTTAAATTGGAAAACCAGCTGTGTTTTCCGCTGTATGCATGTTCCAAGGAAGTCGTCAAGCAGTATCGCCCGTATCTTGACGAGCTTAACCTTACCTATACCCAGTACATTGCCATGATGGTGCTTTGGGAGCAGAAGAAGCTGAATGTTAAAGAACTGGGGGAAAAGCTCTATCTCGATTCCGGTACGCTTACTCCCGTTCTCAAAAGCCTTGAAGCCAAAGGATTCCTGCGCCGCTATCGCTCCGACGAGGACGAAAGAGTTCTCAATGTTGAGCTGACCGATGAAGGCTGGGCTCTGCGTGACGCAGCGCTGGAGGTACCCGCAAAGGTGGGCAGCTGTGTAAAGCTTTCTGCCGGAGAAACGGTTCAGCTTTACGAACTGCTTTATAAGGTTCTCGGCGGACTTAAAGAAGAATGATATAATAAAAGGAGATGAGGTCAAGCCTCATCTCCTTTAGCTTTTTACAGGTACTGACGAATATCGGTGCTCAGCTGCTGTTCCAGATTTATAAGCCTCTTGGCGATGTCTTTTGATACTTCGTCGGCTGCCTTGTACTGGTTGAGATAGCGGTTAAGGGATTTTACACCCATATTGCAGCCATCGGTGAGCAGGTCTGCCGCGGTGGCGTCGGAGCTGTCCCAACCCATCTTCATTTCTGTTTTCATGTGGCTCATGCTCTTGGCCATGAAATTAGGCTCCTTGCCCTCGTCGCCGTACTGACCCAGCAGGTCGTTGACCTCGTTTTCCAGTACCTTGTGCTCTCTGCGGCATTCGCTGAGGCAGTTTTTGAAGCGCCGGTCGCTGATGCCGTCAATAACGTCGTTTATAGAGGCTACGCCCATTTTAATGCCCGCGTCACATTCGCGCAGCAGCTTGACGGTGTCGTTTTGAATCATGTTGATCACTCCTTCGCTTTAGTATGTGTATTCACAAAGTGAAAAAAACGTGGTAAACTGCAAAAAACAGAGGAAAGGAGTATACCATGAACAAAACTCTTGAACTTATACACAGCAGAAAGTCGGTGCGTGTATTTGAAAATAAAAAAATTTCTCCCGAGGATAAGCGTGCCATACTTGAGGCTGCAATTCAGGCTCCTTCTGCGGGCAATATGAATCTATATACAATTCTTGATATAACTGACCAGTCCATCAAAGACCGCCTTGCCGTCACCTGCGATAACCAGCCCTTTATAGCAAAAGCCGAGATGGTGCTTATTTTCTGCGCGGATTACCGCCGCTGGTACGACCTTTTCTGCGAGTATGTGGACGAGGCGAGAAAGCCTGCCCACGGCGATATGATGCTGGCCGAGGCCGACGCGATAATAGCGGCTCAGAACGCGGTCATGGCAGCGGAAAGTCTTGGTATAGGCTCATGCTATATAGGAGATATAACCGAGAATTTTGAGATACACAGGGAGCTGCTTAGGCTGCCTAAATACGTAGTTCCGGCAGCAATGCTGGTTTTCGGATATCCCACGGAGCAGCAGCTGAACCGTCCCAAACCCAACAGATTCCGAATAGAGGACGTTGTTCACGAAAACGGATACGATACTGCGAAAGCCGCAGCAATGGGCGAAATGCTCATGGTGAGAGAGGGGACGGGCGGCGAGGCCTTTGCCGACTGGGTGCAGCGCTTCTGCAAACGTAAATGGAACTCCGATTTCAGCGTGGAAATGTCCCGCTCCTGCAAGGCAATGATAGAGGATTGGTGCGGGGATAATTGAGAATTGAGAATTGAGAATGCGGCGCAGCAAATTGCTGCACCGCACCCGTAGGGCGGCTTGCCCTCAAGCCGCCGTGAAAGCAGCGGCAGCAACGATAGAAGGAAAAAGGACAGAGAACCGAAATTCTCTGTCCTTTTTGTGTTTAATGAAGCTCGGTTTCGACTACGCAGGTAGTCTTGATGCGCTCTACAAGGAACTGCAGGGCGTTCACAACGTGGGGGCGGATATCGCCGCCGATGAGCACGTACATAATGTCGTCGCCTACCTGAAGCTCGCCCTGATTGAGCCATACCTTTATGTAGTAAATACCGTCCAGCTTATAGGCTTCGTCGATAGCGGCGGAAACCTTCTCCTCGTCGTAGGAGAAAAGCATACCGGTGACGTTTTCTGCGCTCATGTCGCCGTTGCGAACCTTGGCCTTGGCGGTCTTGCGCACGGTACCGTTATGGGTGAGATACATGCCGATCTTTTCAGCGCTGGGGTCTGCCTTGGCTTCTCTCAGCCATTCGTCCATAGAGGGAACGGGCTTTTTTTCTATCATTTATTGCTTATACCTTTCTGAAAATCAGGGTGCTGCGTCGTAAGCCTGAAGAGCCTCGGCGAGGCAATCGGATACGCCGTTGATGCCGCAGTACATGAGGGTGGTGAGAATAGCGCCGGCAACCTCCTCGCGGGTAGCGCCTGCTGCCTTGGCAAAGCCGGCGTGAGCCATAACGGAGGCTACAGCGCCGCGGGATGCCTGAAGGGCAAGGTAAACAAGCTGGAAGGTCTTTGCGTCAAGACCGGAGTTGTTCTGCAGTTCACCGGTGAAGCCCATAAAAGCCTTCATGGTTTCGGGGGATTCCTTGCCCCATACTTCAAAGAAATTAGCTGCCATTAGGATATACCTCCATTTAATTTAATATAGCCTGATTATAAACCCATATAAGCGATGTGTCAATCAGCGGCGGGGAAACTCTGCAAGACCGATGAGCAGACAATCCTCAATATAGAGCATGTTCTTTTCCTCAAGGTATGCTTTAAGCTCGTTGCTGCCTGCGCCGGGCTGAATAACTATGCCCTCGAAGTCCTTTTCGCATTCCTGCATAAGCTTGAGACCCTTTATGGGGTTGATGCAAAGGTCGATTATGTCAATGTCATCGGGGATATCGTTAAGGCTTTCCAGCTCCTTGCCGACAGAATAGACGGTATAGCCGGCGCTAAGCATCTCGTTCTTTATTTTGCATGCGTATTTTTCGGGATTGAGAGTATCGCCCACAACTGCAAAGCGCTGCTTGCCCATTACTTCCTTAAGTGTCATAAAAATCCTCCATGCGACACAGTCGCGCAAATAGTTATTAAAGATCCTCACGTAGGGAGGATCTTTGCCGTCAACGCCGGTTGCCCGCAGGGCGAGGCATTGGGCTTTTAAATAATGTTAGTGTGATTATTCACACTATGACCTCCTTACCGCTGTTTTGTTTTGATTTTGTATTATTTGCTCCCGATTGTCAATGAAAAATTGGACAATCGTTGGACAGTCATTGGACAGTCATTGGACAGTCATTGGACAGTCATTGGACAATCGTTGGACAATTATTGGACATTATTGGACAGTCGGTGGACAATGTCCAATAGAGACAAATACAGAGATAAAGACAAATACAGAGATAAAGACAGAGAAAGAGAGAATGCGCCTGCGGGCGCACTCGCTTTCTCGCCAAAGAGTGTTTTTTTCTGTTTTGTATGTAAGGAGCGCCGGGGGCGCTCCGAAAAATCAAGAATGTCAGTGAATGTCACCTGTGCTTCATGGTAGCATTAAAGCGTAATAAGAGTGCCGCTTTCGTTGCGCATTGCCTGAGGAGCTTTCTCCAAAGAAGCAATGACCGCCCGCTTGCCCCAGCCGCTCTTTACAAAGCTTACGGCGGCCTCCACCTTGGGCAGCATGGAGCCTGCGCCGAACTGACCGGAACGGATATACATTTCCGCCTCGCCGCTGCTCATGGTTTTCAGCTCCTCCTGCTTGGTCGTGCCGAAGTTTATGCAAACGTGGTCAACGGCGGTGAGGATAAAGAGATAATCCGCGCCTACCACTTCCGCAAGCTTGGCGGAGGCGAAATCCTTGTCGATAACCGCCGAAACGCCGTGGAGATCACCGTTTTTGTCACGGGTGACGGGTATGCCGCCGCCACCGCAGGCGATAACTATATACTCGTTGTCCAGCAGGTTGAGAATGGACTTGCGCTCGGCGATGTCTATGGGCTTGGGGGAGGGGACGAAGCGCCGCCAGCCCCGACCGGAATCCTCTGCCATGTAAAGGCCGGATTCGGCGGCCATCATGGCCTTGGCGGTTTCTTCGTCGTAAAATGCGCCGATGGGCTTAGTGGGATTGCGGAAAGCAGGGTCGTTTTCGTCCACCACCACCTGCGTTACAACAGTGGCTACCTGCCAGGGCATCTTCTGCAGGCGCAGCTCCTTGGCTATACCTTTCTGCAGATGGTAACCGATATAGCCCTGGCTCATTGCGGTGCATTCCTGCAGGGGCATTGCCGCGATTTTATCGTTTACGCCGGAGGCGATGTCGAAGGCGAGGTTTATCATGCCAACCTGCGGGCCGTTGCCGTGGCTTATGATTATTTCATGGCCCTGGCTGATAAGCCCCACAAGAGCGGGACAGGCAGCCTCTATCATCTGCTGCTGTTCGGCGGGAGTATTGCCGAGGGCGTTGCCGCCCAGCGCTATAACTATTCTTGCCATAGCCTTACCGCCTTACTTGTGTGCAGCGGGCTGCTGCTGGGTTATGCAGTGAATGTTGCCGCCGCCGAAGGCTATCTCGCGGCTGAGTACGCCCACGATCTTGCGGTCGGGGAACATTTCCTGCGCCTGACGGCGGGCAAGCTCGTCATGCTCGTCACCGTACTGGGGAAGAATAACCGCGCCGTTTACGATAAGGAAGTTCATATAAGAGGCTATGCTGACCTCGCCGTTTTCCCGGGGGAGTGTACCCTGAACTGTGTCGATGGTTTCCGCACCCTCAAGATAGCAGGGCTTTTTGGTGAGGCAGAGCTTGTGTATCTTCAGCTTTCTGCCCTTGGCGTCGGTAGCCTCGCTGAGAGTTTTATATGCCTCCTGAGCCTCACGATAGAAGGGGTGGCTCTCGTCATCGGTCCATATACAGGCAACCTCGCCGGGGGCGACAAAGCAGGCAACATCGTCAATATGACCGTTGGTTTCGTTGGGGTCAATGCCGTCCTTTATCCAGATGACCTTTTCGCAGCCAAGATATTCGCAGAGCAGGTTTTCGATCTCTTCCTTTGTAAGGTCGGGGTTGCGCCCCTCAGACAACAGACACATTTCCGTGGTCAGGACGGTACCCTCGCCGTCAACGTGAATGGAGCCGCCCTCGAGGACGAAATTGGGAGTGTGATAGGAGTCCACGTTTTCGATTTCGCATACCTTCTGGGCCACCTGATTGTCCTTATCCCAGGGAAAGTAAAGGCCGTCCACAAGGCCGCCCCATGCGTTGAATTCCCAGTCCACAGCGCGCACGCCGCCCTTGTCGTTTACAAGGAAGGTGGGGCCGCAGTCGCGTATCCATGCGTCGTTGCTTTCCATTTCCACAACGCGTACCTCGCCGGGCAGGCGGGAGCGGGCATTGAGATACTGGCAGGGGGAAACGCATACGGTGACAGGCTCAAAACGCACGATTGCCTTTGCCACGTTGATAAATGCTTCCTGAGCGGGCTTTGCGCCGCCGCGCCAGTTGTCGTTTCTTTCGGGCCAGAGCATCCATACTCCGGCCTGCTTTTCAAATTCAGCAGGCATACGATAGCCGTCCTGCTTGGGTGTTGTGCCGATTATTCTATGTGCCATATAGGTCAACCTCCGATTTGTTTGCGTTTTCTGCCCCGGGCGATGAGAATTTCGCCGATGATTATGCTGGCGATGGAGCCGATGGTAATGGGCAGGAAATATGCCAGCGTCTCCGGGTCTGTGGACATGGGAACAGCCGTGAAGATAATGGAAACGATAATGAGTATCATGGGAACGTAAGCTATGACCTTGAGCCATGCGCCGCCGCCGGGTACGCGGAAAGGACGCTCGGACTCCGGGTCTATTCTGCGCAGGGTAAGGAAGGCGGGGAAGACGGGAACATAGCTGAGAAGAAGCATTACAAGGTTCAGCGCGAAGAAGCTCCAGAACAGGGAGGAGTCGGGTGCCAGTCTTTCGATCACCACGCCAAGGAAGCAGATGACGGTGGCAACTATTCCCGAAGTGAGGGCGGAGCCGATGGGCATGTCGTTCTTTGCCCAACGTTTTGCAAAGACGCGGGGCATATCGTGGTTTTCAGCGGCGTAAGCGGCGGTGGAATTTACGCCCATGGACCAGGATATCATGTTGCCGAAAAGGGTGACGAGGAACAGCAGCGCCACAGCGCCTACGAAAATGCCGCCGGTGCGTCCGGTAATGAGGGATACCGCGTCGATAAGTCCGGAGTCCACGCTGATGTCATGGGTGGGGACGGCGGCGCCTATACCGAAGGCGGAGAAGAGGTAGATGGCGGCGATGACAATGCCGCCGGTGATTATGGCCTGAGGTATCTGCTTGCGGGGCTCACGCATATTGTCCGCATAGGTGCAGACTACCTCAAAGCCCAGGAAGTTAAAGATGATTACGGAGATATAGGACAGGCTGTCCAGATCAAAGCTGGGCAGGAAGGTGCGCGCCTCCATGCTGTTGACAAAGCCGTTGCGGATAACATAATAGATACCCAGCACGCCCACGGTCACCGCGAGAATTATCTTGATGGCGGCGCTGACGTTAAGGATTATTATGCTGTCGCAGACGGGGTAGAAGGCGACTATGGTGACTATCCATACAAAGAGCAGCTGAATGGCGAGGCTTGCAACAGAGCCGAACTCGAAACCGGTGATATAGGTTATGAGGTCGGGGCACATTACCGCCAAGGACGCCATCCAAAGAGGAAAGTTTATCCAGTAGTACCATGAGGCGCGGGCGCCCCATTTGGAGGTGGGGTAGGCCTTGTTTATCCAGTCGTACAGGCCGCCGTCACCGGGGTAGGTGGTGCCCAGCTCCGAAGAGATGAGACCGTAGGGCAGCAGGAAAGCGATTATCATGAATATCCACCAGAAGTACTGACTGTTTCCGATAGACGCCACGGGTGCCGCCGCCTCGGCCACGAATACTACGCAGATGACCGAGAGGATAACGTCGGACAAACGAAATTTTTTTGTGTTCATAGGGTTCTCCTTATAATGCCGCCGTGCGGCAATTCATGGCTGTGCCAAATCATGCACGAAAGTGCAAATCATTTATCATTGGAATGAATTGCCTTTGGCATGAATTGCGAAGACGCATGATTTGATGGTTATACCATCATGATTTGATATTTGCCGGGAGCAAATATCATTTGTAGACACGGCAGCAGAGAAATTTGTCAAGCTCTTCCTTGGCTGCCGCTATCTGCAGCTCGGAATGACCCTTGCAGCAGCGGGTAAAATAAACAAGCAGACCGCGCATGGCGGTAAGACGGTTGCCGGCCTGCTCCCAGCAGAGGGAGGAATCGGAGTCTGCCACTTCGTCGGTGACTTCTTCGCCGCGTGTGGCGGGCAGGCAGTGGAGGAACTTGCAGCCGATGTTGCCCAGCTGCATAAGCTCGCGGTTTACCTGATAATCGTGGAATACCCGCACGCGCTCCTCCTTGGGCATCTCGTTTTCGTAAAGACCGTACCATACATCGGTATAGATGAAGTCCGCGCCCTTTACGGAATTGCGGTCGTCGGAAACTTCATAGGTGCCGCCGGAAAGCTTGCAGTTGGCTTCAAGGATAGCCTTGTGCTGCTCATTTAGCTGGTGGGTCTTGGGGCCGTACTGAACGAAATGCATGCCCAGCTTTGTGGTGATAAAGGCAAGGGAGGCGCAGACCTGAGTGGCGTCGCCTACGAATACCACCTTACAGTCCTCGAGGCGCTTGCCCTGGGGCAGATTTTCAGCGATGGTGCAAAGGTCGCCGATCTCCTGAGTGGGGTGATTGTAGTCACTCATGCCGTTTATAACGGGAATGGTGCAGGCTTCCGCCAGCTCCTCGACGGTGCTGTGAGTGATAACGCGGGCCATTACGATGTCAACCAGCTTGGAGAGTACCTTGCCGGTGTCGCCGATGGTTTCGTGGCCGCCCAACTGTATCATGCCGGGGCCGAGATACTGGGCGTGGCCGCCCATCTGACTCATGGCGGTTTCAAAGGAAACACGGGTACGGGTAGAGGACTGCTGGAATATCATGCCCAGAGTCTTGTTCTTCATGAGAGGCGGATAATAGCCGCTCTTGATAGCCTTCTTGATAGCAAGGGAAAGCTCGATGATATCAAGCAGCTCCTGCTTTGTGAATTGATTTGTGTCAATAAAATCCTTGACCATGTTTATTCCTCCTGAAAAAGTTAAGGCGGCGGGTTTTGTTCCCGTTGCCTTATGAAAATAGGTCGCTGGATTTATTCTTGACAGTTTTGCAGGAATTATTAGTGTGAAAATCACACTAATAGATTTAAAAGCCCAACGCCTCGCCATGCGGGCAACCGGCGTTGATGGCAATAAATCCTCCATGCTCGAAGATTTTTAGAAATTATTTGTGCGACTGTGTCGCATGGAGGATTTATGCGAGAATTTTTTGCTTGAGTTTAAGGCACTGCTTGTAATTGACATGCGCTTGATAATGTGGTTTAATGTATCTACCATATTGCGGTCAATTATTGGCCAAAACAATCAGAATGGAGATGAACGGTTTTGAATCTTAGAGATTATCCCCGTCCGTTTTATGCCATCAATCAGTTCTGCCAGGCTCACTGCAGCGAACTGAAGGGACAGAGCTTCAACTTTGTCATGGATGGCGGCTACGATTATGCCCTGAACTTCACCGGCGAGACCACCCTTACCTGGAGCATCAACGGCAGCGAGCCCAAGGAAGCTACCTTTGAGTGCGTCAAGGGCGACGAGACTACCTATCTGGTAGACTTCGACGTTGTTGAACTCCTCGAAACCGACAAGCGCGCAAACGAGCTCTTCGTTATCGACCTCGAGCAGCGCCTTGTTACCCGCGTTTACTGCTATATCGGCTACAATGCCCGCCTGCCTTATCTGGTAAAGAGCGAGTATGACTTCGGCGCCATCGTAGTAGAAGGCAAGGAGACTCCCTTCAAGCGCCACTGCTATTCCTCCGAACTTATCGGTACCACTGTTGAATGGCACTGGAACTATGAGATGTGGACTCACCACAAGTATTACGACTCCGATTATTACACCCTGACCTGGCCCGATGACAGCGCTGCTGTTCAGAATCTGGGCGGTCCTTTCGAGATGCTTCCCTCTCACGATGACGTTACCAAGGTCATCAAGATCAAGGATACCATGTATCTCTTCTGCCTCACCGAGGAACTCATGGAGCGCGTTCTGCAGGGTCCCGTATTCCGCTGCAACAACATGATCTTCCTGCAGAACTACGACCGTATGTATCATGCCGGCCGTACTTTCGGTACCATCATGGCAGACGGCAAGCCCATTCCCTGCCGCACCCTCTTCGGTTCCTTCGGAAACCCCGTACAGTTTACCGACGCTGTTCTGTATGCTGAGAACGCATACACTGTCTGATCGGGAAGAAAGGAGATACACAGCATGAGAAATTATACTTATGTCGAGGGCGGCGTATTCATCAAGTCCAAGGCCAACATGGCTGAGCAGTACGGCATTGGCCAGTATCGCTATCCTCTTAACTATGAGCTGGTCGGCAAGACCGTTACCGCTGTTGCTGACGGCAAGGAATATACCCTTGAGTTCGCCTGCAAGAAGAACGTTGTTTTCAACGGCGCAAAGACCGAGTATGAGTGCATCAAGTGCGCTCCCGGCCTGTACTTCGTCCGCGTTGGCTTCGACGTTGCAGTTGTTGACTACAACAACTCCGCTGTTACCTTCATCATCGAGGGTGACATCGTCTGCGCTGCTTTCAAGGGCGTAGAGGGTGCTGCTGCTCACACCTGCGCAGGTGACGAGATGGTCGGCACCAAGGTTCGCTGGGTACTGGGCTGCGATCGTTACATCAATCAGGAGTTCACCGCTGCTGATAAGATGAACGTTGCATGGTCTCCCAGAGATGAGAAGGTTACCGAGAACAGCTACAGAGCCGTTAAGATCGGCGGCCCCTACTATCTGGTTGACATGAAGAGCGACATTCTCAAGGACGTTTGCGCTCCCTTCTTCACCGACCACGTTATCGCCGTTCAGGACTACGACCGCTGCATGACCTTCGGCGTTGTTTTCGGCAAGGGCTTCGACCCCATCATGATCACCGGCTACGCAAAGTTCCTGTAATCGCTGCGTAAAACTGCATCAAAGAGACTGCTGCAAGGTAATTTGCGGCAGTCTTTTTTGGAAAGAAGGAAATAGCTTAAATGCGTAAAGCAAAAATAGATATGATCAACGGCTCCGTTACCGGACCGCTGATAAGATTCAGTATCCCGCTGGTGCTCACCGGCTGGCTGCAGATGCTTTTCAGCATGGCGGACAGCTTTGTTGTAGGTAAGTGGGCAGGCAGCGCCGCGCTGGCTGCGGTAGGCGCGACCTTCGTGTTTACCATGATAATCATCAGCCTTTTCGGCGGCCTTTCCGCCGGCGTTACCGTCTGCGCCTCCAATGACTGCGGCGCGGG
>CAYYLZ010000023.1:0-30880 GCA_964472725.1 uncultured Oscillospiraceae bacterium | reverse complement strand
TCAACCAGACCGTAGCGGAGCAGGGAAGAGAGAAGGCCATGAAGGCTCTCAACGATTTCCTTCGCCCTGAGTTCATCAACCGCGTGGACGAGATCGTTTACTTCAACCAGCTCAGCGAGGAGAATTTCAAGGGTATCGCCGACATCATGATGCGCGAGCTTCATGACAGTATGGCGGAAAAGGGCTACAGCCTTGGATACGACGACGCTCTGCTGGCCTATTTGGTAGAGAAGTCCTATTCCGCCACCTACGGCGCAAGAAACCTCCGCCGTACCATTCAGCGTGAGGTCGAGGACGCCATCACCGAGCTTATCATCTCCCGCTATCAGGAGAGCCTTCGCTATATCTCCGTCACCGCCAAGGACGGAAAAGTAGAAGTACAGGGCTTGACCTAAGCTAAATAAAGTATAATAAATAAGAAGAACAGGCATGAGTGTAACCTCTGTGCCTGTTCTTTCTACTTATTAATGTCCAACTTGTTGATTATGTAAAGTCAAGTTGCAGAATTGCAAAGTCTATGTAGTAGCGTAAAAGCATGAATTTGTTTATAGTTAAAATCAACAAGAAAAAGGAGAAAGTCGTTATGAAATTAGCGGATAAGATTTTAAACCTTAGAAAACAGCGCGGATTCTCTCAAGAGGAACTGGCAGAGAAGTTGAATGTTTCTCGCCAAGCAGTATCACGCTGGGAGGTAGGGGCTGCTCAGCCAGATGCATCTAATATTCTGCAATTAAGTAAGCTTTTTGAAGTCACGGCAGATTATTTGCTGAATGATGATTATGAAAGCGACAACGATGTTCCGGCTGTGAAAAGTACTGCTACTGCAGCGGAAAATAAAATACAAATGATAGTAGGAATGTGTGTAGCTACTTTTGGACTATTTGGTAATGTTGTTATTTATATATTGTCCCGGTTTATTAGAGCCATGATTCCGCATCCTGTTTATGATAACGGGAAGATTATATTCTATGAATATAGTAGAGAGCATCTGGAATACAGTTACATACACTTTGTACGGGAACATAATTTGGTTTTTTTAACGGTTCTGTTTTGGATACTGTTTCTTGCTGGAGTAATTTATGTTTTTGAAAAAAACGGAAAGGTTAAAAAGTTGCTTCAACTTTTTAAGAGAAGACAATAAAATAACTAAGCCTCTGCATGATAAACTATGCAGAGGCTTTCATTACTTATAAGCGTATCAAAGGTCTGCTTCTTTCAGGCGAGCGGGAATAACCACATTACGGTTGCATTTCTCACAGCAGCTGCCATCCTTCACGGGGTAAGCGTTATAGGAATAATCATCAAATTCTTTGCCGCAAATGACGCAGGTGAACTTTTCAGTTCCGTCTAAATTGATTTTCTTGGTATCAGCCACGATTACACCTCTTCCTGCAGTTCCTTTTCAATTTCAGCCAGCAGCTTGCGATCGCTCTTGTCGGGGACGAAATTCTCCATCATGTCGGGACGCTTGAGCAGGGTGCGCTTAAGCGCCTGCTTGCGGCGCCATTTTGCGATGTTGGCGTGATGCCCGGAGCGGAGAACCTCGGGTACCTCTGAGCCGTTCCATACGGGAGGACGGGAATAATGGGGGTATTCCAGCAGGCCGCTCCAGTGGCTTTCGTCGGTGAAGCAGTCCTCGTCGGCAAGTACGCCGGGAACAAGGCGGCATACGGAATCGGCAACCGCCATGGCAGGGATTTCGCCGCCGGTGAGCACGAAGTCGCCGATGGATATCTCCTCGTCCACGCACTGCTCGATGAAACGCTCGTCCACACCCTCGTAGTGTCCGCAAACGATGATGAAGCGGTCATATTCGCGCTTCAGACGCTTTGCGTCCTCCTGCTTGAATACTTTGCCCTGAGGGCTCATGTAGATGGTGTGCAGGCGTTCTCCCGCTTCGTCACAGATGTGCTTCCAGCAGTCGTAAAGGGGCTGTATCTGCATTACCATGCCCATGCCGCCGCCGTAGGGATAATCGTCCACCTGCTTCTGCTTGTTGGTGGTGTAATCACGTATCTGGTGGCAGTTTATCTTAACTATGCCGTTGGACTGAGCCTTGCCGATAATGCTCTCGCCAAGCACGGCGGAGACGGTATCGGGGAAGAGGGTCATTATATCTATAGTCAAAGCTATCATGGCTTACATTCCTTCAATAAGAGCTACGGTGATGCGGCCCGCCTCGGGGTCGATCTCCTTGAGAAATTCGGGCACGCCGGGGATCATGTGCTCCTCGCCCTTATCGTTGACTACCACATAGAGGTCGCCTGCGGGCATATCGAGAACTTCCTTGAGAGTGCCGATCTCGCCGCGAACCTCGTCGTAGACGGGCAGGCCGAGGATATCCTGGATGAACCAACTGCCCTTGGGGAGCTTGGCGTCGTCGCGGTTGATGCTGACGATTTTATTTTTGAGCTTCATAGCCTCGTTTACATCGGCAATGCCGTCCAGCAGCGCAATGACGCAATCCTTGTGGACGCGGGCGGAGAGCACCTTGTAGGCAGTCTGACCGATATAGAGGGTCTTGAACTTCTTGAGGAATTCGGGGGAGTCGCACCAAGGCTGGATTTTGACTTCGCCCTTGATTCCGTGGGTGTTTACGATTTTGCCGCTTTCGAGAAACTGCTTCTTTTCCATGTTGTCCTCCTTCAGGTGTGGTGAACACTGATGAAAATATTCAAAAGGTGTCAGTTAAATACTTTCATCGGAACTCAGCCGAATGTAAAACAAAAGGGGAGGTGCCTGAGCATCTCCCCGGTTTTACGAGTGTCAGTCAACAATTTCAACCGAAACCCTTTTGCCGCTGCGCTGGGCAAGGGACTTGACCAAAACGCGTATTTCCTTAGCAATACGTCCCTGGCGGCCGATGACCTTACCCATGTCGCCCTCTGCAACTCTCAGCTCGAGAACAGTTTCGTTGCTCTCTTCGCGCTCGGTCACAGTGACCTCGTCAGGATTATCGACAAGGCTGCGGGCAATGTAAAGTAAAAGTTCTTTCATTGTAACGACCGATCCTTTCGCTCAACTAAAATGCGTTACAGAACGCCTTCCTTCTTCAGCAGAGTCTTAACGGTATCGGTGGGCTGAGCGCCGTTCTTGATCCACTCAAGAGCACGCTCCTTGTTGACCTTGACCTGAGTGGGCTCGGCCATGGGATCGTAGGTGCCGATCTCCTCGATGCATCTGCCATCACGGGGGAAACGGGAGTCAGCAACAACTATTCTGTAAAAGGGGTTCTTCTTAGCACCCATTCTGCGAAGTCTGATCTTAACCATTTCTATTCACCTCCAAGAATATTTGAGTTTGTAAAAGTAATATATATGGAAAATGTTTTTCACATTGACCAAACGAATTATCAGAAGCCGAAGGGGTTCATGCCGCGGCCCTTTTTACCCATGCCGCGCATAAGCTTCTTGGCGTTCTTGCCGCTCATCTGCTTCATCATGGCCTGCATGGTGGAGAACTGCTTGAGCAGGCGGTTTACGTCCACTACCTGAGTTCCGCTGCCGGCTGCGATGCGCTTTTTGCGGCTGGAGTTGAGAATGTCGGGGTTCTCTCTCTCCTTGGGAGTCATGGAGAGGATAATGGCCTCGGTGCGGGCCATTGCCTTTTCGTCGATAGAGGCACCACTCAGAGCCTTGGCGTCAACGCCGGGGAGCATGCCTGCGATATCGGAAAGGGAACCCATAGACTTGATGGAAACCAGCTGATCGTAGAAGTCGGCAAGCGTGAACTTATTCTTCATGAGCTTTTCGGCAAGCTCGTTTGCCTTCTTCTCGTCGAAGCTCTGCTCCGCTTTCTCGATAAGGGTGAGGATATCGCCCATGCCGAGTATTCGGGAAGCCATTCTGTCGGGGTGGAAAGCTTCGATGCCGTCCAGCTTTTCGCCGACGCCGGCGAACTTGATGGGCTTGCCGGTGATGGCTCTTACGGAGAGAGCTGCACCGCCTCTTGCGTCGCCGTCAAGCTTGGTGAGGAATATACCGGTTATGCCCAGCGCCTCATCGAAAGCTTTGGCCACGTTTACGGCGTCCTGACCGGTCATTGCGTCGATAACCAGCATTACCTCGTCGGGCTCGACCTCAGCCTTGATGTTCTTGAGCTCGTCCATCAGGGTCTCGTCGATGTGCAGACGACCTGCGGTATCGATAAAGACTATGTCGTTGCCGTGCTTCTTGGCGTGGTCAACGGCTGCCTTAGCGATTTTTACGGGGTTTTCGGTGCCCATCTGGAAGACGGGGACCTCAACCTGCGCACCCACGGTTTCCAGCTGAGTGATTGCAGCGGGGCGATAAATGTCGCAGGCTGCCAGCAGGGGACGCTTGCCGCTCTTCTTCATGTAAGCAGCCAGCTTTGCACCGTTGGTGGTTTTACCTGCACCCTGCAGACCAACCAGCATTACCACGGTGGGGGACTTGGAAGATATATTCAGCTTGGAGTTCTCGCTGCCCATGGTAGCGGTAAGCTCCTCGTTGACTATTTTGATGACCATCTGCGCGGGAGTAAGGCTTTCGAGAACGTCTGCGCCAACGGCGCGCTCGCTTACGCGGGCGATGAAGTCCTTTACGACCTTGTAGCTTACGTCAGCCTCAAGCAGAGCAAGGCGCACATCGCGCATAGCCTCCTTGATATCGGCCTCGTTAAGGCGGCCCTTGCCGCGCAACTTCTTGAATGTGGCGGACAGCTTTTCCGATAAACTTTCAAATGCCATAAGTGTCCTCCGTTATTTCTTCATGAGCTGAAGCTTTGCGTCGATAAGGTTGCACAGCTCCAGAAGCCTGCCGTTCTTGAAGCGGGAACTGTTGAGCTGAGCGATCTCGGTCAGGTAGGCTTCGACCTCCGCGAGGTCGGCTTCAAGCTCCTGATGCTGGCGGATCATTCCCAGCTTAGTCTCCGCGTCCTCCATTATTGCCTCGGCGCGGACGATAACGTCGCGCACACCCTGGCGGCTGATGCCGTCGTTCTCGGCAATCTCGGAAAGGGAGAGGTTCTCGCCGTAGTAAAGGTCAAAATACTCTTTCTGCTTGTCGGTGAGCATTTCACCGTAATAGTCGAAGAGGATAGCCATGCGAACATTCTTTTCCATGCTGAACCCCTCCTGACAGAAATAGTGTAAAGTGTTTTCACTTACCTGGGTGAGTTTACAATAATTTTGCCCCGCTGTCAATAGCTTTTTTGAAAAATGTAAAGAAATTTTCCTTTACACTTCAAGGCCGCCCCAACAGGCATATTTTCGCAGCTGCGGTGGGATAATTTAAGACGTCTTATTCACAAATAGTTTATAATAAATAGCGTGGTATTCTATTGTGAAAACAGCGGAAACGTGGTAAAATAATCTATAAAAATAAAGCCAAAACAAGGAGGCGGCATAATTGGATAAAATAACTAGAAAGACCGTGATGTCTGGCGTGACGCTGCTCTGCCTGCAGACGGCGAAATTTAAGACCGGCTACTTCAGCGTGTCGCTTCAGCGCCAGCTTTGCCCCGAAAACGCGGCAAAGGATTCCATCATACCTCAGGTGCTCAAAAGAGGCTGCCGCAGCTATCCCGATATGGAAAGCCTCTCCGCTGCGCTGGACGATCTTTACGGCGCGGTTATCGAGCCCATCGTGCGCCAGCGCGGTGAAATACTCTGCACGGGCTTCTGCTCGTCCTTCGTTGACGACAAGTACCTGCCCGGCGAGGCGAAAACCCTCGAAAATACTATCGCACTGGTTGCCGAGCTGCTTCTTGACCCTGCCACCAAGGACGGCCTGCTCAGAGCCGAGTATGTAAACTCCGAAAAGGAGAATATCTGCGACGAAATTCGCGCCCGGGTAAATGACAAGCGCGTATACGCGATGGGACGCCTGCGTGAGATAATGTGCGCCGATGAAAACTACGGCACCTACGCTTACGGTACGCTTGAAACCGCCGAAAAGATAAACTACGTGCCGCTCACCAAGTACTATAAGCAGTCCCTTGCCGAGTCTGAAATATATATGTTTTACTGCGGCAGCGCGGCTCCCGAGCGTGTAGAGCTGGCTGTAAAAGAAGCCTTTGCAACTCTGCCCCGCAGCGAAGAATATTATGATACCAGCATAGAAATTCGTATCAATGCCGTTGAGCCGAAGTACGTTACCGAGGAAATGGACGTATCTCAGGGCAATCTTGCGATAGGCTTCAGAATGGGCGAGGTAATGTACCGACCCAACTACGCTGCCATGACTGTTTTCAATACCATCTACGGTGGTGGCGTTACCTCCAAGCTGTTCGCCAACGTCCGTGAAAAGCTTTCACTGTGCTATTATGCGTCCTCCTCCATTGATACCCATAAGGGTATCATGACCGTTGTTTCCGGCATCGAGCCTGCCAAGTATGACCAGGCTCTTGCCGAGATACTGGCTCAGCTGGACGCCTGCCGTAACGGCGATATAACGCAGAAGGAGTTTGACTCCGCCAAGGGTTACGTTGTGGCAGCCCTGCGCGCCTATAATGACAGCGCCGCCACCATGGACGATTTCTATCTCGGTCAGGAGATAAAGGAGCTTAACTACGACCTGGACGAGTATGCCGGTCTTGTGGACATGGTAAAGCTTGAGGACGTAGTTGAAATAGCCAAGAGCGTAGAGCTGGATACGGTTTATTTCCTTAAGAACAGAGGGGAGGCTGTGTAATGCGTCTTATCGAATATAAAAGCGTAGGCGAAGAAGTATGGTACGAAAAGCTGTATAACGGCCTTACCGTGCTGGTAGTTCCCAAGAAGAATTACAGCCGCACCTACGCATTTTTCGCCACCAACTACGGTGGCTGTGACCGGCGCTTCAAGCTGGACGGTCAGTGGCACGATACGCCCGCCGGCGTAGCCCACTTCCTTGAACATAAGATGTTCGACCTGCCCGACGGCAGCAACGCACTTACCACTCTTTCCGAAAACGGTGCGTCCCCCAATGCCTTTACCGCAAACGGTATGACGGGCTACCTTTTCCGCTGCACCGATAAGTTTGAGGAGAACCTTGCAATACTTCTCAACTTCGTTATGACCCCTTATTTCACCGCTGAGAGCGTGGATAAGGAGCAGGGCATTATCGGTCAGGAGATAAAGATGGGCGAGGACAGCCCCGCCCGCCGCGTACGTCAGAACCTTATGCGTGCTCTTTATGCAAACCACCCCGTGCGCGATTCTATTGCCGGTACGGTGGAGAGCATTGCCGAGATAACTCCCGAAGTGCTCTATGCCTGCCATAAGGCTTTCTATAATCCAGCCAACATGGTTCTCTGCGTTTCCGGTAACGCAGATCCCGAGACCGTAAAACAGATAGTGCTGGACAACGTGAAAACCATGGGTGCAGAGGTTCCCGAGCGTGATTACGGCGAGGCCGAAAGCGAACTGCCCGCGAAAATTCGCCTTGAAGAGGAAATGGCGGTAGCCATGCCCCTGTTCATGTTCGGTGCAAAGCTGCCCTACGAGGCAGATGGCCGCAAATTCCTGAAGCAGCTGCTTACAGGCGAGTTGGCCTGCGAGATGCTCATGGGTGAGTCCTCCGAGCTTTACGCGCAGATGTATAAGGACGGCCTTATCAACCGCTCCTTCTACTGCGGAACCGCAGATTTCCCCGGCGGAGCATTTACTGCCGCAGGCGGAGAGAGCAAGGATCCCTACGCGGTCATGGAGCGCGTCACCGAAGCTGCCGTCAAAATGGCGGAAGGCGGCGGAGAGCAGCTTTTCGAGCGTCTTAAAAAGGCGATGCTTGGTTCCACTATCCGCTCCCTTGATTCCGTGGAAATTATATGCCATAATGAGGCGGAAGCATTTTTCCACGGCTACTCCTCTTTTGAAGCCAAGGATATTCTCCTCAGCGTGGATATTGAGGACTGCAGGGCATTCCTGCGGGAGTATTTCGCAATAGAGAGATTGGCGATGTCGATAGTGCGGCCGATGGGAGAATAGTGTGAAAAATCACACTAATATGATTTAAACAGCCCATCGCCTCGCCCTTTGGACAACCGGCGATGATGGCAAAATCCTCCATGCGTGAGGAATTTTGATGACTATTTGTGCAGCCGTGCTGCATGGAGGATTAACATAAAGGATGTGACTGAGTTGCAAAACGCGACTATCAGCTTTCCCATGTTGGGAGAAGGCTTCAAGATTGATATAAAATCTTATTTGGAGATAGGCAATTTCCGCGTGCATTGGTACGGCATTATTATTGCCATTGGCTTCTTGGTGGCGGTAATTTACGCAATTAAGCGCTCCAAGCAGTTTGGACTTACCGAGGACAATATTATTGATATGCTCATCTGCGCCGTGCCCTTGGCCATTATCGGCGCAAGAGCATACTATGTAATATTCAGTTGGGAAGAATATAAGGATAACTTTGTTGACGTATTCAAGATCTGGCAGGGCGGACTTGCCATTTACGGCGGTGTTATCGGCGCCGTTGTGGGTCTGCTCATATTCTCGAAGTGGAAAAAAGTTAAGGCGGGCGCTATTGCCGATGTAGGTGGTCTGGGACTGCTTATAGGTCAGGCGATTGGCCGTTGGGGCAACTTCATCAACCGCGAAGCCTACGGCGTAAAGACCACTGTGGCATGGCGTATGGGTCTTACCAACCAGTACGGCACCTTCTATTATCACCCCTGCTTCCTTTATGAAAGCCTTTGGAACATTATCGGTTTCGTCATTCTTCACTTCTACTCAAAGAAGCGTAAATTTGACGGCGAGGTGTTCCTGCTGTACTTAGCCTGGTACGGTCTCGGCAGAGCAATGATCGAGAGCCTGCGTACCGACAGCCTGTATCTTTTCGGCAGCAATCTGCGCGTATCACAGCTGGTAGCGCTGCTCTGCGTTATCTTTGGCTTGGGCGCCGTGCTCTTCGTGCGTCTGTCTCGCAATCCCGAACCCGAGGATATGTGGGTCAACCGCGATAAAAAGGATGCCATGGAAGCCGCAGCAGTTGAAGCTGCCGCCGCGGCATTCGAGAGTGAAAGCGATGAAGAAGTTTATGACGATGACTTTGCGTCTGCTCTTGAACTGCTTAAGAAGGGAAGTACCCTTGACGAAAACGATGACGATGGCTCGGAGATTCCCGTTGTCGAGCCTGTGGAAGTCAATATATCCGAAGATGCATCTTTGGACGACGAAATATAAGAGAGGAGAATACTTATGGCAAAATTTGATAATTTCAAGAAAAGCTTCAGCGAGGCCGCAGAGATGCTGGCTGAGAAAGCTGCCGGCTTTGCAAAGGTAGCTGCAGAAAAGACTAAGGACGCTGCTGAAAAGGCCAAGGAGCTTGCGAAGATAGGAAAGCTCAACGCTGAGATCCTCGCTCAGAAGGACGATATAAGAAAGGCTTATCAGGAGATAGGCAAAATTTACTATGAGTATTTCCAGGTGGATCCCCATGAGCCCATGAAGGAAGCCTGCGCCAAAATTGACGCAGCTATGGCTATCATTGCCGATAAGCAGGCCGAGATCGAGGTTATCAAGGCAGAAAATCCCGATGAAGATTTCAGCGAGTACGAGGTAGTGGACGATGATGATATCGTAGTCGAAGTCTATGAAATCGAGGAAGCTGCAGTAGAAGCACCCATTGATGAACCCGCAGAAGAAAACACGGAAGAAACCGCGGCAGAAGAAACTGAGTGCTGCTGTGGCTGCGAAGAAGAAAAGCCCGCAGAGGAATAATTGAAAAATAAGAGGGGGACTGCGTCCGCAGTCCCTTCCTTTGATGATTGGGAATGTGTAAAATGGAAGAACAAATGGAGAAAACGGCAAAGACTGCCGGAAGAAAAGTGAATTTACAGGAGTTTAAAAGCGGCATACACCACGGCATACCCGTGGGACTGGGCTACTTTTTCGTATCCTTTACCCTTGGTATAGCAGCCAAGCAGACCGGACTGAGCTCCATACAGGCGGCGCTTATGTCCCTTTCAATACACGCCTCGGCAGGTGAATTTGCCGCGCTGGGTATAATCGCGGCCGGCGCAGGCTATTGGGAGATGGCACTTACGGAGATAATAGTAAATCTCCGCTACCTGCTCATGTCCTGCTCGTTGTCGCAGAAACTGTCAAGCAGCATGCGGTTTTTCCACCGCTTTTTGCTGGCCTTCGATATTACCGATGAAATATTTGCCATCTCGGTTTCAAGACCGGGTAAGCTGAACCCGTTTTTTACCTACGGTATGATGATAGTGGCCTCGCCGGGGTGGGTGTTTGGTACGTTTATAGGCGCGGCGGCAGGCGGAATACTTCCCGCCGTCGTTACCGGAGCAATGAGCATAGCTCTTTACGGTATGTTCATTTCTGTGGTCGTGCCCTCCGCCCGCAAGGATAAGGTAATCGCGGGTATAGTGGTGGTGTCCATGCTTCTCAGCGGAGCTTTTTCCCTTATCCCTGTGATAAAGGACATCTCCTCCGGCTTCAAGATAATCATACTCACGGTTATAATTTCCGCAGCGGCGGCCATTCTTTTCCCCGTCAAGGAAGAGGACGAGAGTGAGGAGGCTGCCAAATGAAAAATAACGTATATATCTACATACTTGTTATGGCGGGCGTTACCTACCTTATCCGCCTGCTGCCCTTGACGATATTCCGCAAGGAGATAAAGAACCGATTTGTCCGTTCTTTCCTCCACTATATGCCCTACGTTACCTTGTCCGTAATGACGTTTCCGGCAATACTCAGCGCTACGGGCAACGTGATAAGCTCTACTATAGGCTTCGCTGCGGCGATGATAATCGCTTGGATAGACGGCAATCTTTTCAAGGTGGCTCTCGGAGCCTGCGGAGCGGCATTGGTGTCACAGCTTATAATCAATCTTATATAACAATAAAAAACCTGCGTGAAAGCTCGCGCAGGTTTTTTGTATGTGCTTGATTTATTTTACGCAGCAACTTTGGGGCTGCGCTTTCTGCTAATTACCTGAAGGATAACGACGATACCAACAAGGCCGAGGCCGATAAGGTCGGTGACGATACCGGGATAGATGAGCAGAAGACCGCCGGCCAGTGCCATAATTCTCTGATACCAAGGCATATTTGTCAGCAGGTAACCCTCCAAAGAGGACGATACGCCGAAGATACCAATGATGGAGGAAATAACGATAAGGATTACTTCTCCTGCCGTGGTGTCGATGAGCAGCATTGCCGGGTTCAGTGCGAATATGTAAGGTACGATAAACGCGCCGATTGCCAGCTTTGTTGCCGTTAGTGCCGTCTTCATGGGGTTGGCCTGAGCTATCGCCGCGCCGGCGTATGCCGCAAGGGCTACCGGGGGAGTGAGGTCGGCGACGATGCCGAAGTAGAATACGAAGAAGTGAGCTGCAACAGCGGGAACGCCCATACGAATGAGAATGGGTGCGCAGGTGGCGGCCATGATGCAGTAGTTTGCGGTGGTGGGAACGCCCATGCCAAGAACTATGCAGCAGAGCATGGTAAGGAAGAGGGCGATGATAACGGTGTCACCTGCAAGGGCGATAATGCCGTTGATGAGCATGTTGGCAAGGCCGGTCATGGTAATGGTGCCGGCGATGATGCCTGCTACACCGCAAGCTGCGGCAACGGTGATGGTGCCCTGACCACCTGCCGCAAGAGCCTCGAGAAGACGCTTGGGAGTGATGCGGGTGTTTTTGTCGAAAAGGGAAACAATGATGCAGGCGATGATGGACAGAGCGGCTGCGTACTGAATGCTGCGCTGGCTGGTGCCGACGAGATAAATGAGCATTATCAGGGGCAGCAGCAGGTAGGTCTTCTTGAGAAGGGGGAGAAGACGGGGCAGCTCTTCTTTGGTAAGACCGCGCAGGCCCTGCTTCTTGGCCTCAAGGTGAACGGAAATGAAAATACCGGCGAAATAAAGAACCGCGGGGAGAATAGCCTTGACGGCGATGGTGCTGTAGGGCAGCTGAACGTAGTCAGCCATAAGGAATGCCGCGGCGCCCATGATAGGCGGCATTATCTGACCGCCGGTGGAGGCGGAAGCCTCGGCGGCTGCCGCAAATTCGGGCTTATAGCCGGTCTTTTTCATCAGGGGAATGGTAACGGCGCCGGAGCCAACGGTGTTTGCAACGGAGGAGCCGGAAACCATACCTTCAAGTGCGGAAGCTACAACAGCAACCTTGGCGGGGCCGCCGGAGAAACGACCCACAAGGGAATTAGCAATCTGAATAAAGAAGTCGGCAATGCCGGTGCGCTCAAGAAACGCGCCGAAGATGATGAATACAACGATGAACTTGGAGCATACGTTGATGGGGGTGGAAAGAATACCTTCCTTGCTGTAGAAAAGGTAGCGAACAGAGTAGTTCAGCTTACCCCAGAAGGAGGGGTTGGAAAGACCCCAGATAAGAGCGTATATCAGGAAGCAGGCGGCCACGATAAGAATGGGGAGGCCTACGCTGCGGCGGCATACCTCTGCAAGAGAGAGGATACCGATAATACCAATAATGATCTGATACCACTGGAAGTTGCTGCCCTGCTGAATGATAGTGAGAGCGTTGAAGGTAAAATAGAGGAACGAAGCGGTTCCCAAAACCATGAGAACAACGTCATACCATGGAAGATGATTTACCTTCTGAACACCCTTACGGGCAGGGAAGACCAAATAGCCGAGGAAGACGATAAAAGCTACGAAAGAAGTAAGACGAAGCTCCTCAAGCCAGCTGGCGAAGAGAGTTACATAAATGCAGAAGATGGAAAATGTGGCCAAAATGCAGGTGACGACGATTTTGGGCTTACCTTCCCATATACGGACGTTGGACTCCCTGTCGTATTTTTTCATGACGGCGTCAAGATCCATAGGACCTTCTGCGGGCTGCGGTGTCTTTTTGCGGAATAATGCCATGGGTGTACCTCCTTGAGTTTCTATAGGAAATGGCTGCGGCGAAGAATCGCCGCAGCCAGAGTTACCTAAACAGGCGGTGGATTACTTGGTTTCGACGGTTACACCCTTTTCTGCGAAGTACTTGGCAGCACCTGCGTGGAAGGGAGCGGTCATACCGCTGGTGGCATTCTCGATGCTGAGCTCAGCGCCCTTACCGTTTTCCTTGGTAATAGCGTCGATGTTGTCGAAGATGGCCTTGGTCAGCTTGTAGACGTTGTCCTCGCTTGCGGAAGCGGAAACGATGAGGGTTGCCTTAACGGTGACGGTGGTAACATCCTCGGTCTGGCCGTTATAGGTGCCTGCGGGGATGGAGTAGGTGGTGTAGAAGGGGCAGGAAGCCATCAAAGCGTCAGCAACAGCGCCGTCGATGGGAACCAGATAAGCGTTGTTGGTGGTGCAAAGCTCGGTGATAGCGGGGGTGGGAGCGCCGGCAACGATGAATGCAGCATCGATTTTACCGTCCTTCAGAGCGTCAGCACTGTCTGCGAAGCTCTGATACTGGGCTTTGATATCGCTTTCGGTGAGACCGGCAGCGGTGAGAACGTCGATAGCGTTGAAGTAAACGCCGGAACCGGGAGCGCCGATAGAAACGGACTTACCGGCCAGGTCGGCAACGCTCTTGATTTCAGGATCCATGGTTACGAGCTGAACTGCCTCGGCATAGAGACCGGCAACAACGCGGAAGGAATCGACCTTTCCTTCGGACTCGAAGGAACGGGTGCCTTCCCAGGCATAAGCCATAACGTCGGACTGGACAGTGCCCAGCTGATAGTCACCGGAAGCAATGCCCTGAATGTTAGCCTTGGAGCCGTCGGTAGAAACAACGGTAACTTCGATGCCGCCATGGTTCTTTATGTACTGACCGAGAACACCGCCGTAACCGTAGTATGTGCCGGAGGTACCGCCGGTACCCATAGTCATCTTAGTTGCGGAACTGCCACTGCCGCAGGCCACGAGGCCAAGAGCAAGGACGAGAACCAGCAGAATGGATATAAGCTTTTTCATAACGATTCTCCTTCTTTTGTGCAAAATGAAATTTGAATTGGTTCACTTATTATACACTTATAATTTAGTTTAATCAAGAGGGCAAAACCAATTTTTTGGCGAAAAATGAATAATTTTTCACGCAAACTTTCAAAAAATGCGAAAAAAAGGCCTTTAGCAGGCTGAAAACGGCGCCGCAATGAATGCGGCGCCGTTTTTTCGAAAGCTGAATTAACTTACTTGCTGTAGTTGATTCTGGACTGCTTGTACATTTCCTCGCGGAAAGCGGGGGTCAGCCAGTGAGAAGCATAGTAGTTGTAGAAACTGGGCTTGCCGGCCTGGCAGCAACGGTCAACATACTCGCGAGCAATGCGGCGCTGCTCCTCTTCGGGCAGAGCTGCGAAAGCTGCGCCCTTTTCCTGATCGGTGGGCAGAGCCATAATCTCTTCGGGAATGTTCTGGGGGAAGGTAGCGATGAGGAGCTTATCACCATACTTGTCATAGATGGAGTAGCAGTCGTTCATCAGCTGGGGAGCCCATGCGTCCCAACCTGCGTTGATGTAGCAGGGAACCAGCATCTCGTTGGAGCCGCAGGAGTGGATCTCGCAGAAGAAGCCGAGAGTGTGGAGGTGATCGGTGAGTCTCTTCATGTAGGGAACGATCATCTCTTCAGCAAGAGCGGGGGAGAAGAAGGGAGCTCTCTGAGAACCCCAGTCATCGTGGAAGAATACGCTCTTTACCAGGGGGAAGTACTCGTTGATCTTGTCGAAGATACGGATGTAGAGGTCAGTCAGCTTGTTGAAGAAGGAGTGAACATACTCCTGAGAATCCTCGTCCATGAGAGCCATAGCTGCGCCTTCGAACTCGAGGAGGGAGATCAGTCTCTCAAAGTAACCGGAGAAGAACCAGATCTGGGGGAATACGTCCTCTCTGAGGTAGGTGCCGTTGTTGAGCTCAGCGGAGCCTGCCCAATCCCATGCATCGATGTCGGGCCATACGATCTTCTCTTCCCATTCGGAGATATCCTCGAGGAAGGGCTTGCCGGGGCGAACCATGGAGCCGCCGACGCTCTGAATGTACTCCCATTCTACGCCGAACATATCGGGGCCGCCGGCCTCGGTGTCAGCGTCGAAGCGGGAATTTTCAACGATCATGCCGCGAGCGATGTCATCGGGAATGATTCTGGGGACAAAAATAGCAGCGTCCATAGCCTGCATACCCTGCCACCAGGGCTTTCTGGAGAACATGGCGAAACCATGCTCTCGCTTGTTGAGGGGATACTGGAAGGTCTTCATGGGCATACCCATAAAGCCGGGAACCTCGATATATTCAAGTTCCTTGGGGTCAAAAGCGGGAATAGACATTGTTGTTCCTCCTTGATATATGATTAAGTAGTTATAAAGTTTAGAACTATACAAAACCCAAACAATTATATAGGTAAGCCGCGGCTTTGTCAATTATTTTGTCAGATTTTGCCGATTACTGAAGAAAAAATGAACGAGGATATAACAAACAGCAGCAGTATAGGGGTTACATATTTAAGAACGAACAGCCACAGCCGCCCCACGAAGCAGTCTCGTCCGAATACGTCTTTAACGGAGTTTTGTCTGCCTACGAATATTATCGCGGCGCAGCTTGCCACGGAAACGAGGATTATAAGAAGATACTCCGCAATAAATTCATATACGTTCAGCCAGCTGAAGGCTTGCCCGTAGCTCAGGTACACCGGCAGACCAAGGGAAAAGGCTGCCGCGGAGATGATGGCTACGGCGGCGGGACGCTTCATTCCTGTGCGTGAGCAAAGCGCCACGGCGGGAGTTTCTATCATGGATATCACGGAGGTTATGGCGGCGAGGAGAACTAAAATAAAAAACACCAGCGTCATCAGTATTCCGCTGCGGCTGCTGCCGAATATTTTCGGGATAGCGTCAAAGAGTAGGGAGGGGCCGCAGCCGGGGTCTATACCTTTTGCGGCCGCCGCGGGAAGAATGGCGAAAGCGGCAAGAAGTGCGGTAAGCGTGTCGAAGAGTGGGATATAAAGAGCCTGCGCGGCAAGACTGCCGCCTCGTTTTTGGTAAGCACCGCATACCAACATACAGCCTTGCCCTAGTGACATTGAGAAGAATACCTGCGCCAGTGCGGAGGAGGCGCTGCGGATATTGAAATCCTCTCTGCGGGGCGTCATAAGCTGTACCAGCTCCTGTCGTGCTTCCCGGGAGGAAAGTGTATGAGCAACCACGAAAAGCAGCATGAGGATCAGCAGGGGAATTATGATTTTTGAAAAATTCTCAATACCTTTCTGAACGCCCATGAAAACTATCGCTGCCGACGCGGCGATGAATACCAGACTCCAGAAAACGTGACCGCCCACGTATATTCCAAGAAGCTCGGCAACTGCCTGAAAGAGCATGCCTCCGAAAAAGCAGTAGTATGAGAGAATAAGCATACATGCGACGATGGAGGCCACGCCCGCCCAGTGATAGGGCTTGCCGTATACGCCGTAGGCCTCCGGAGCGGACGCGCCGCCCCGCCTGCCGATGGCAAACTCGGCAAGTAGCACGGGATAACCAGTGAAAAGGACGAACAGCAGGTAGAAAAATAAAAAGGCAAAGCAGCCGCTTTCGCCCATCTTGTAGGGAAAGCCCCATATATTGCCCAATCCCAGCGCCGCGCCCACCGAAGCCATAACAAAGCCGAAAGATGAGCCCCATTGGTTCTTGCTTTCCATACGACCCCTCCTAAAACAGAATATCCTTGTCCGAAGATATTCGGGAGCGGAGTTTTTTATGACAATTGCAGAAAATACCCTCCGCCCAGTGAAGAGCGGAGGGTGCCTGGCATTAAATTTCATTTTTCAGTCTTGTGGCGGCTTTGACAGCCATATCGGCCTCCACGTCAAAGCCTCTACCACGCAGTATTTCTGCAATGCCGGAATACGTATCTGCCGCCTCCTGACGTTTGCCAAGGGCTTCATAGCAGAACGCTTTGGAATAAAGCTCGTCGCAAAAATCAGTGCCAATATCGCCGGCTCTATCATACAACTCGATAGCTTCCTCGTATTTTCCAAGATTGCGGCATATATCTCCGCCGATTATGAGCAGCGGCCAATCATCGGTGAACCGTACTAGCCCTTCTTTGAAGCAGTCATATGCCTCGTCAGTTTGCTTGGCGTAAATGTATGCAGTAAGCAGATGCTCCAAGGTTCTGGGGCTTGAATTATTGGAAGCATAGGCCGCTCTATAATGTTGGAGTATATCATCGCCCTTGCCTATTGCGAAGAACAGCTTGATGCGGCAGGCGCATGCCCTGTTATAGGAAAACGGATCTTCGTCGGGACCGCAGGCGAGAATATCGTCATACCATTTCATGGCAGTTTCAATGCAATAGTCCATCATGAACTGATGGAGCATTGCAAGGTTCCATTTGTCAGCAAGAGAAAGTTTGCCGGATTGCTGCAGTTTTTCATATTCAGCAAGGCAGCGTATGAAGTCCTCGGGGGAGCGGGTGTCTTCGTAAACCGAAGCAAGCCTCTGGGCGTAGTTATCGTACGCAATGGAGCTGTGCTTGTAAAAATCGTCTACGGTAATGCCGTAAAGCTCGGCAAGCAAGGGAAGTGTCAGAACGTCGGGGAGGGTGGTTCCACACTCCCAGCGGGAAACGGTCTGTGTATTGATGCGGAGTGTGTCCGCTACCTGCTCCTGCGTAAGATTTTTGGTAAGGCGATATTTTTTGAGATTTGCGGTAAATGTGTTTTGAAGCATAGTGTATACCTCCTTGTTTGAATATCAGAAGCTTCTGAGATAATTGTAGCAGGTTATATGAAAAAGGTAAGGTCTCATTTTGTGAATAGACTCTTGGAAAATGTGTAGTAGACATTTTGAACTGCCGAAGACTAGAAAATAAAGTATACATATAAAAATTTGCAAAAACAGTTGAGAAGTCCGTAAAAATTTGGTATAGTTATTTATCTATGATTTAAAATAGCGGGAGGTGTGCGCACTTGAAAACACGTAAAGACATATACCGCCTGTTCAGGCCGTCTATGAGAATGTATTTCGTTTTCCTCGTTGTGTTCGTTTTTGCTGCGCTCTTTACCAAACAGTTTATTCTTGCCGCCTGCGAGGCGGTTGCCGTAATACTGCTTGCTCTGTATTCCGGATATTCCAATAAAAATAAAAAACGTCAGGTCATCGACTATATCGAAGCGGCTGCGTACAACCTTGACGGCGCGTCCAAGGGCATGCTCATGGATATGCCCTTTCCCATGGCCATTTTCAATATCAATGACGGTCGTATTCTTTGGAGCAACGAAAACTTCCTGAATATGACCGGCGGCAGAGATCATTTCTTTGAGATAGGCATCGGGGAAATGGTGCCCGGCTTCAAGTACCGCTGGCTCGTTGAGGGTAAGCACAGCGCTCCCGAGTATGTTAGAATTGGCGAGCGTATATATAATGTATACGGCAATGCCGTCAAGATGGACGAAAGAAACGGCGGACGCGTTTATTGGGGCGTACTCTACTGGCTGGACGTTACCGACCATGTGGTTATGGAGCGCAAGTATAAGGATACCCGACCCGTTGTTGCCGTTATGATGCTGGATAACTACGACGAACTGTTCAAGAGCGTTACCGAAACGGCAAAATCCGCAGTCCTCGCAGCGGTTGACTCCATTGTTATGGATTGGACCAAGGGCGCGGGAGGCTATCTTTCCCGCTACGACCGCGACCGCTACATCTTCATTTTTGAAGAGTCCTATATGCCCGGAATATTGGCAGATAAGTTCGCGATACTTGATAAGGTTCGCGAGATAACCGGTCCCGGTGGAATACCCGCCACTATGAGTATCGGTATTGGCAGGGGAGCCGCCAACCTTGAGGAAGGCTTCCAGTATGCACTTCTCGGCATCGATATGGCGCTTTCCCGAGGCGGCGATCAGGCTGTTATCAAGAATAATCAGAACTTTGAGTTCTACGGCGGTCACTCCGTTGCCGTTGAAAGACGCACCAAGGTCAAGTCCCGTGTCATGGCGACTGCTCTTGGCGAGCTTATCGCGGACGCATCCAATATTATCATCACCGGCCATAAGCACGCTGATCTGGACTGTATCGGAGCTGCTGTGGGCCTGTGCTGTATAGCCCGTAAGAAGGGCAAGAGCGCATATGTGATTATCGATAAGGATACCAATGTGGCAATGCCTCTTGTAAGGAAACTCAAGGAGCTTCCCGAGTATGAGCATACATTCATAAGCGAAAATGACGCGATGCTTATTGCCGACGGCAAGACCCTGCTTGTGGTAGTGGATACCAACCGTCCCGATCAGGTTGAGGCAGGCGATTTGCTTATCTCCTGCAACCGTATCGCCGTTGTGGATCACCACCGCAGAGCAGCGGAGTATATCTCCAATGCGGCGCTTAATTTCCATGAGCCTTACGCATCTTCCGCCAGCGAGCTTTCCACAGAACTGCTGCAGTACCTTGTGGAACCTGCTGACCTGCTCAAGCTGGAGGCTGAGGCTATCCTCTCAGGTATCGTGCTCGATACCAAGAACTTCACTATGCGAACCGGCAGCAGAACCTTTGAGGCGGCGGCGTTCCTGCGCAAGGCAGGCTCCGATACCACCGAGGTAAAGCGTCTGTTCCAAAGCGACCTGCCCAGTACCGTTGCCAAGTATTCCATTATAAGAAACGCGAAGATGTACCGTGACGGTATAGCCATCGCTGTAACGGAAACCCGGGAGGATCGCATTATTGCAGCTCAGGCGGCAGACGAACTGCTGAACATCAGCGGCATACACACTTCTTTTGTTGTATATACCGAGGACGGCGGCGTGAATATTTCCGCCCGTTCCATTGGCGACGTAAATGTTCAGTTTGTGCTTGAAAAGCTGGGCGGTGGCGGCAATCGTTCCATGGCCGGCGCTCAGTTGAAGGGTAAGACTACTCAGGAAGTGCTCAATGAACTGGTAGGTGCCATAGAAGCTTTCATAGCAGGCGAGGAGACCAGGCAGGAAAGCGAATAAAAAAGATCAATACCGTGAAAGGATGAAAAGAAAATGAAAGTTATTCTTCAGCAGGATGTAAAAGGTCAGGGCAAGAAGGGCGAACTTAAGGAAGTTTCCGACGGCTACGCACGCAATTTCCTCTTCCCCAAGAAGCTGGCTGTTGAGGCAACCGCAGATAACATAAACACCATGAAGCTGCAGGAAAAGGCCAAGCAGGCACAGATCGCCAAGGAAAAGGCAGAAGCCAAGGAGAACGCAGAAAAGCTCAAGGAGTGCACCGTTAAAATAAGCGCCAAGGCCGGCAGCAACGGCAAGCTCTTCGGCGCTGTTACCTCAAAGGAAATCTCCGATGCTCTCGCCGCTCAGTACAAGATAGAGATTGAGAAGAACAAGATAGTTCAGGCTGAGCCCATCAAGACCTACGGTTCCTTTGAAGTGAAGGTAAAGCTGGGGCACGAAATCAGCGCCACTCTCAAGGTCATGGTAGTAGAGGGCTGATTGTATATTGTTAAGATAAAACTTTTCCATAGGGGAAGTGAAGCAAAATGGATGAGCTGCTTATAAAGCAAATGCCACACAGCGCCGAAGCGGAACAAGCTGTGCTCGGCTCCATATTGATAGACTCAAGGTGCGTTCCTGAGGTCATGGGATACCTTAAGCCGTCCGATTTCTATTTGACGGTGAACAGGGAGATATATGAGGTAGTATCCTCCATGTTCAATTACTCCCAGCCGATAGACCCGGTCACGCTCCTTGACCAGATGCGCCTTAGCGGCGTATATAAGGACACCAGTCCCAACTATCTGGCCGAGCTGATGAATATTACGCCCACCGCCTCCAACGTAATGCGCTACGCCGCTATAGTAAAGGATAAGGCCATGCTGCGCGGAATCGCGGAGGTCGCCTCGGATATCGGTGGAATGGTCTCTGCCGGAACCGGCAGCGCGGACGACGTTCTTGAAGCCGCCGAGCGCAGGATATATGCCCTGCGTCAGGGTAAGGCCGCGGGCGGCCTTGAGCCGGTGTCGGCCATCATAGGCGGAGTTTATAAGCATTTGGGTGAGTTGGCAAAATCCGGCGGCGATATACCCGGTCTATCCACCGGCCTGCCCGATCTGGACAGCGTCATAATGGGTCTTAATAAGTCCGACCTTATCCTGCTGGCGTCCCGACCCGGTATGGGTAAGACAAGTATTGCACTGAATATCGGCCTGAGCGTTGCCAAGAACACCAACATGAAGGTTGCTATATTCTCCCTCGAAATGTCCAAGGAGCAGCTGGCGACGCGTCTGCTTTCAAGCGAGGCCTTTGTTGACAGCAAGAAGCTGCTGACAGGTCGTCTTTCCTCCGAGGATTGGAAAAAAATAGTTGCCGCGGCTACAGCCATCAGTAAAACGGGTATACTCATAGATGACAACTCCATGCTCACTGTTGCGGAAATGAACGCTCAGTGCCGCAGAGTTGATAATCTTGGCCTTGTAATAATCGACTACCTCCAGCTGATGAGCAGCGCCTCCGGCGATGCCAATGAGAACAGACAGCAGGCGGTCAGCGATATTTCCCGTATGCTCAAAATTATGGCAAAGGAACTGAATGTTCCCGTAATATGCCTCTCCCAGCTCTCCCGAGCCAACGTACAGCGCGGTGATAAGCGTCCCATGCTTTCCGATCTGCGTGAATCCGGCTCCCTTGAGCAGGACGCGGATATCGTTCTCGGCCTTTACCGTGAGGACTATTTCCAGCGTGAGTCCGAAAATCATAACCTTGCAGAGTGCATAGTAATGAAGAACCGCCACGGTAATACCGGCACCATTGAACTGCAGTGGCTGCCCGAATATACCACCTACGCGTCCGTGGATAAGATACACAAAGAGGAGTAAACAGTGAAGCAGGTAACGGAATTTGCCGATAAATACGGAATGCTGCCATCGGGCGGCGCGGTCATCTGCGCCGTTTCCGGCGGAGCCGATTCCGTGTGTCTGCTCCATATATTGAAAGAAATCGCAGCCGAGCGCGGTTTTGAGCTTTACGCCGTCCACTTCAACCATTGCCTGCGGGGCGAGGAATCGGACAGGGACGAGCGCTTTGTGCGTGAGCTTTGCCGTGAGCTTGACGTGGAACTGTTCTGCCGGTCGGGTGACGTAAATGGTTATGCCGAGGAAAAGGGCGTCGGTATTGAAGAAGCGGCGCGTATATTGCGCTATGAATTCTTTGCGGCAGCCGCGGAAAAGCTTCCGCACAGCCGGGTGGCTACGGCCCATAATGCCGACGACAACGCTGAGACCGTGCTTATGAACCTTGCCCGTGGAGCGGGATTAAAGGGACTGTGCGGGATACCGCCGGTGCGTGATATTTATATCCGCCCGCTGCTGTGCATGAGCAGAGCGGAAATAACGGCGTACCTTGATGAGCGTGGCATTGAGCATGTGGAGGACTCCACCAACGCAGAGAGCATTTATACCCGCAATCGCCTGCGCCATGAGGTCGTTCCGGTGCTGAAGGGCATCAACCCTGCCTTTGCCGAGGCTGTGTTGGAAATGTCAAACCTTGTCCGGGAGGACGAAGGCCTGCTGGAAGCTCTTTCGGAGCAGGCAGTGCCCTTTGAAGCCGACGAGGAAGGACGAACAGCGCTGGATATCCGCAAGCTGAAAAACTGCAAATATCCCCTTGCCGCAAGAGCGGTGAGAAGAGCCGCGGCGAGCCTTGGCTGCTATCCCGCCGCAGTTCACGTAAAAGCGGTGCTGGAGCTTGCGACAACCGATGCGCCGTCGGCAAGAACCCTGCTGCCGGGGGACGTATTGGTGAGCAGGGAATACGAGCGGCTGATTTTTGCCCGAGCGGGGGAGAATGAGCCTATAAAAGAAACGATAGCCCGCTGGGGCGAGTGGACGGAGGTTCCCGGAGCGGGAATTGAAGTCTGGTTTGGCTTGGAAAATGACGAAATCGGTTCATGCGATGAGGTTTTCAGGCTGAGCAAAAAAGATATTTGCGGCGATTTGATCGTAAGAGCCCGCCGGACGGGGGACAGAATTTGTCTTGACCGCAGACAGGGTGGAAAAACATTGAAGAAGCTGTTCATAGAAAAGAAAATACCGGCAAGCCGTCGGGAGAATATTCCGATAATTGCCGATGAAAAAAAGATACTGGCAATTTCCGGGCTGGGTCGTTCCGCGGAGCTTTCACCCGAAAAGGACGCGGACTGTATCGCAGCAATCAAAAAAATAAATAAGTAAGGTGTGGAGGTAAAAAATGAATATTCTGAATGATATCGAAAAAACTCTCGTAACCAAGGAAGAGCTTGACACCAAGGTTCAGGAGCTGGCAAATCAGATCGCAGCAGATTATGAGGACAAAAACCCCGTATTTCTTGGCATTCTTAAGGGTTCCTTTGTATTTATGGCGGACCTTATGCGCAAAATAAATATCTATTGTGATATTGACTTCATGGCCGTTTCCTCTTACGGAAACAGATCCACCACCAGCGGCGCGGTAAAGATAAACAAGGACCTGAGTCAAGATATCGAAGGCCGTCATGTGGTGATCATCGAGGATATTCTGGACAGCGGCGTTACCCTGAGCTACCTCAAGAGCTATCTCATGAACCGTAATCCCGCTTCCATTTCCATCTGCACTCTGCTGGATAAGCCCGCAAGACGTAAGGCTGATATCAAGGCTGACTATTTCGGCTTTGATATTCCCGATGAATTCGTGGTAGGTTACGGCCTTGACTATGCCGAGCGTTACAGAAATCTTCCCTTTATCGGCGTTCTTAAGCCGGAGATCTACAGCGAGTAAGGAGTGGTCCCTTTGAACAAAAAGAAGAAAAACAGGCCGTTGGACATCGGCTTTTACATTATGATCTTCATCGTCATCATGGCCGTTATATTCATGCTCATGACCGGCGAGGAAGGCGATACTCTCAGCTATCTTGATGTTCGCCGTCTTTTCGAGCAGGAGAAGGTAAGCGCCTTCATCGTGGAAGGTGACCTGTTGATAATGGATCTTCGCCAGCCTTTGGACGGACGTTATACGGTGACCCATGAGCTTTACAGCGTATCCATATTCTATGAGGATATGCATGAGCTTATCGACAGTCAAATGGCCAGCGGCGTGCTTGAGGATTATGACTATCTTACCGGTTGGGAAACTCCCTGGTGGCTGTCCTTCCTTCCTTACCTTATAATAATGATAGTCTTTATCGTGGTTTGGTTCGTTCTTATGAATAAGAGCGGCGGAGGCGGTGATAAGGGCGTTATGAAGTTCGGCAAGGCACGCACCCGCGTAGGCTCTCCTGAGAAGAACAAGGTCACCTTCAAGGATGTTGCCGGTGCCGACGAGGAAAAGGAAGAGCTTGAGGAGATCGTCCAGTTCCTTAAAGATCCCAAGCGCTTTGTCGAGATCGGCGCGCGTATTCCCAAGGGTGTTCTGCTTGTAGGCCCTCCCGGTACTGGTAAGACCCTCCTTGCCAAGGCCGTTGCAGGCGAGGCAGGCGTTCAGTTCCTTTCCATTTCCGGTTCCGACTTCGTTGAACTGTATGTCGGTGTCGGCGCTTCCCGCGTCCGTGACCTTTTCGAACAGGCCAAGAAGGCTGCTCCTACCATCATCTTCATTGACGAGATCGACGCTGTCGGTCGCCAGCGTGGTGCAGGCCTCGGCGGCGGTCACGACGAAAGAGAGCAGACCCTCAACCAGCTGCTGGTTGAAATGGACGGCTTCGGCACCAACGAAGGCGTTATCGTAATGGCAGCAACCAACCGTCAGGATATCCTCGACCGCGCGCTGCTGCGTCCCGGTCGTTTCGACAGACAGATTTACGTTGGCTATCCCGATATCAAGGGCAGAGAAGCCATTCTCAAGGTTCACGCCAAGGGCAAGCCCCTTGGTGACGATGTGGATCTTAAGGTCATCGCTCAGTCCACCACCGGCTTCACCGGCGCTGACCTTGAAAACCTGCTCAACGAGGCAGCCCTGCTGGCCGCACGCCGTCACGGCAGATTTATTACCATGCCCGACGTAGAGAGCGCAATGATAAAGGTCATCGCAGGCCCTGAGAAGAAGAGCAAGCTGGTCTCCGAGCGTGAGCGCAGGCTTACCGCTTATCACGAGGCGGGCCACGCCGTTGTTATGAACGCTCTTGAGCACTGCGACCCCGTTCATCAGATATCCATCGTTCCCCGCGGTCTTACCGGCGGCATGACCATATCCCTGCCTCAGGAGGATAAGAGCTTCAACTCCAAGCTGGAGATGGAAGAGCGTATCGTATCCCTGCTGGGCGGACGTATCGCCGAAAAACTGGTGCTGGAGGATATCTCCACCGGCGCTTCCAACGATATTCAGCGCGCAACCTCCATTGCCCGCGCAATGGTAACCCAGTACGGTATGAGCGAGAAGCTTGGCCCCGTTGTCTATGATTCCGACAGCAACGAAGTATTCCTTGGCCGCGACTTCGGTCATACCAAGAGCTACAGCGAAAAGGTAGCCGCTATCATCGACGATGAGGTCAAGAAGATCATCGACGAGGCATATAACCGCTGCGAAAGCATTCTCAAGGACAATATGGACATTCTTGAGCTGACCGCTCAGTATCTCCTTACCAACGAGAATATGGACAGCGAGACCTTCAAGTATCTCTGCGACAACCGTCAGCTGCCTGAGGCTCAGGCTAAGGAAGAAATTCCTGCGTTTGAAGCGCCTGCGGAGGAAGCTCCTTCTGTAGCGGAGGAAACCGCTGTGGCTGAAACCGAGTCCGAAGCAGAGGCCAGAGTACGTGAAGAATTCTTTGGAGAAGGCGAAGAGCCTGCTGAGGAAAAAGAAGAAACTGAAGAATAATTAAGAGGTATCACTGAAATGAAACTTGGTATTGTAGGTCTGCCCAACGTGGGCAAGAGCACTCTTTTCAACGCTATAACCAATGCCGGTGCGGAGTCTGCCAACTATCCCTTCTGCACTATCGAGCCCAATGTGGGTATGGTTTCCGTACCTGACGAAAGACTCGATTTCCTTGCCGATATGTACGCACCCAAGAAGTACACTCCCGCCGTTATCGAGTTCGTCGATATCGCGGGTCTGGTCAAGGGCGCTTCCAAGGGCGAGGGTCTTGGCAACAAGTTCCTTTCCAATATCCGCATGACCGACGCTATCGTTCACGTTGTAAGATGCTTTGACGACTCCAATATTATCCACGTAGAGGGCAGCACTGACCCTCTGCGCGATATCGAGACCATCGACCTTGAGCTTATCATGGCCGACATGGAAATGGTTGAGCGCCGCATAGATAAGGCAAAGAAGGCTGCCAAGGGCGATAAGAAGTATCTCCATGAGGCAGAAGTGCTGGAAAAGCTCCTTGAGCACCTCAACGCCGGTAAGAATGCCCGCAGCTATGACTGCTCCGTTGAAGATAAGGAGCTTATTGCTGAGTCTGAGCTGCTTACCCTCAAGCCTGTTATCTACGCCGCAAACATGGACGAAAAGACCTTTGCCGGCGGCTACGACGATAATAAGTATTATACTGCCGTACTTGAGCACGCCGCAGCCGAAGGCTCTCTGGTTCTGCCCATCTGCGCAAAGGTGGAGCAGGAGATCGCTGAGCTGCCCGAGGAAGAGAAGGAAATGTTCCTTGAAGAGCTGGGCATTGCCGAATCCGGTCTTGACCGCCTCATCAAGTGCTCCTACAGCCTGCTGGGTCTCATTTCCTACCTCACAGCAGGCTCCGACGAAGTTCGCGCATGGACAATTACCAAGGGTACCAAGGCACCTCAGGCAGCCGGTAAGATACATACCGACTTTGAGCGTGGCTTTATCCGTGCCGAAATCGTTGCATTCGAGGATCTCAAGGCATGCGGCAGCATGACCGCAGCCAAGGAAAAGGGCCTTGTCCGCAGCGAGGGCAAGGAATACGTTATGCAGGACGGCGACGTTACGCTGTTCCGTTTCAACGTTTAATGAAAAAGAAACAGCGTATCCAAAGCATTGATGCGCTCCGTGGTCTTGCCGTAGTGCTGATGGTAATTCACCATTTCCTCTTCGACATGTACGCATTTCTTGATGCGCCGCGGTGGGTGTTCTACAATCCCGTTTTCAATATCCTGCACGATATTTTTGCCCACGTGTTCGTGCTGCTTTCGGGCGTATCTTCACGCTTTTCCCGCAGCAATATAAGGCGTGGCGTTATTGTGCTTGCTGTTGCGTTGGCAATGTCACTTGTGACGTGGTTTATGAGCATGCCCATACGCTTCGGCGTGCTTCATCTGCTGGGCGTGAGCATGATATTCTACGGTATTACCCATAAAATGTGGGAGAGCATACCGGAAAAGCTGATGCCCGTGCTGTGCGTGCTGCTGATTATAGTCAGTACGCTGGCTGTGAAGCTTATTCCCATAAACTCCGAGCACCTGTGGATGTTCGGCTGGTACAGTGAGGACTTTTTCAGCGCCGACTATTTTCCCATCTTTCCGTGGATATTCGTGTTCCTCTTGGGGACATGGGCAGGGAAGTATATACGGGACGGTCGCATGCCGGAGAGGTTTTATACCTTCAATGTGCCGATATTCCCGCAGATAGGCCGCAAGGCGCTTATCATCTACATTGTGCACCAGCCGATACTGTATGGAATAACGATGTTGCTGATGCATGTATTTTCCCGATAAAATCGGGGAAGATGTAATAAAAGCGAGGTTTATCGCGGATTTTCCCTTGACAGCAGGGGAGATGAGTGATAATTTATTAAGAGCAAATGCGATGAAGGGAAGGGCCTTCCAACGCAAACCGACAGAGAGAGCGCGCCTTGGCTGAAAGCGTGCTTGGGTGAGCAGGAAACGCCTACCAACCCGGAGCGGCCCGCAAAACGGGACGTGTTCCGCACGTTACAGCGGAAACTGAGTGGGGATACATTGTATCTCAATCAGGGTGGAACCGTGTTTTATGCACCCCTGACTATTGGTCAGGGGTGTTTTTTTTATAGGCACTAATGCCTAATTATTTGGAGGGACGAAAAAATGGCAGACAACCAGTACACATTTGAAAACAAAGAATTTAAGGATACTTATCGTCACACTACCTCTCACATTCTTGCTCAGGCTGTGAAGAGACTTTATCCCGACGTCAAGCTGGCAATAGGCCCCGCTATTGACGATGGCTTCTATTATGACTTTGACTCCGAGAAGCCCATCACTCCCGAGATGCTTGAGGATCTCGAGGCTGAGATGAAGAAGATCTGCAAGGAGAAGCTGCCTCTCGAGCGCTTTGAGCTGCCCCGTGAGGAAGCTATCAAGCTCATGCAGGAGAAGGACGAGCCTTATAAGGTAGAGCTTATTCAGGATCTGCCCAAGGACGCTGTTATCAGCTTCTATAAGCAGGGCGAGTTCACCGACCTCTGCGCAGGCCCCCATCTGGACAATACCGGCCGCGTAAAGGCCAACGCTTTCAAGCTCACCAGCTGCACCGGCGCATACTGGCGCGGTGACTCCAGCAGAAAGATGCTTCAGCGTGTTTACGGCACCTGCTTCCAGAAGAAGGAGGAGCTTGAAGCTTACCTGCAGCGCATCGAAGAAGCCAAGAAGCGCGACCACAGAAAGCTGGGCAAGGAGCTCGGCCTCTTCGCTCTCATGGAAGAGGGCCCCGGCTTCCCCTTCTTCCTGCCCAAGGGCATGACCCTGCGCAACACTCTGCTTGAGTACTGGCGCGAGGTTCATAAGCGTTACGGCTATGTTGAGATTTCCACTCCTATTATCCTCAATCAGGATCTTTGGCACCGCAGTGGTCACTGGGATCACTATAAGGATAATATGTATACCACCCTCATCGACGAGGAGCCTTTCGCAGTCAAGCCCATGAACTGCCCCGGCGGTATGCTGGTTTACAAGCTGGAGCCCCATTCCTATAAGGAGCTTCCCATTCGTGCCGCTGAGCTGGGTCTTGTTCACAGACATGAGCTTTCCGGCGCGCTCCACGGCCTGTTCCGTGTTCGCTGCTTCACTCAGGACGACTCCCATATCTTCATGACCCGCGATCAGATGAAGGACGAAATTCAGAACGTAGTAAAGCTGTTTGACGAAGTTTATTCCAAGTTCGGTCTGCAGTATAAGATCGAGCTGTCCACCATGCCCGAGGATCACATCGGTGAGCTGGCCGATTGGGAGTTCGCACAGGATACCCTGAAGAACGCCATCACCGATATGGGCAAGGAATACGAACTCAACGAAGGCGACGGCGCCTTCTACGGCCCCAAGCTGGACTTCCATCTGCAGGACTCCATCGGCAGAACCTGGCAGTGCGGTACCATTCAGCTTGACTTCCAGATGCCCGAGCGCTTCGACCTTGAGTACATCGGCGCAGACGGCGAGAAGCACCGTCCCGTTATGATCCACCGCGTTGTTCTCGGCTCCATCGAGCGCTTTATCGGTGTTATCACCGAGCACTTCGCCGGCGCATTCCCCTTCTGGCTTGCTCCCGTACAGCTCAAGGTTATGCCCATCACCGACAGAAGTCGTGAGTACGCCGAGAAGATTGCTGCCGAGCTGGACGCAAAGGGCTTCCGCGTTGAAACCGACGTAAGAAACGAAAAGATCGGCTACAAGATCCGTGAGGCTCAGGTGCAGAAGATTCCTTACATGCTGGTTGTCGGCGATAAGGAAGCCGAGGCCGGCACCATCGCCGTAAGAACCCGTGAGGGCGGCGACCAAGGTACCATGACTCTCGAGGAGTTCATTGCCAAGATCACCGAGCAGAGAGATACCCGTTCTCTTTAATTCCGAATTTTTCATAGAATATGAATAACAATTCCTCCGTACACTACTGATGTAAGTTTGTACGGAGGAATTTTCATATGGTAAGCAAAAAAAAGATATGCTATTACGTGGGGATACTGATCCTCTTGAACATATTTGTTATCCTGCTGTTTCAGCAGCACGCCGACGCGGCAGTGTATAAGCAGGGCTCCACCGGCTCCACCGTCCGGCAGATACAGCAGAAGCTCACCAACTGGGGTTACTATAACTATACCATCGACGGGATTTACGGCAGCCGCACCGTTACGGCGGTGAAAAAGTTCCAGCGCAATAACGGCCTTACCGCAGATGGAATATGCGGCAGCCGTACCCTCAGCGCGCTGGGAATATCCGCAGGCAGCTCCCAAAGCAGCGTGGACGTTAATCTGCTGGCACGGCTCATATCCGCCGAGGCGAGGGGAGAACCCTATACCGGGCAGGTTGCGGTGGGCGCGGTGGTGCTCAACCGCATGGAGCACCCGTCCTTTCCCAATACACTTTCCGGCGTTATCTACCAGTCGGGCGCATTTACCTGCATTACCGATGGTCAGTTTAACGAGCCAGTTGCCGACAGCGCCTACCGGGCAGCCCGCGACGCAATAAACGGCTGGGATCCCTCCGGCGGCGCCATCTATTATTTTAATCCCGACACCGCAACCAGCAGTTGGATATGGTCCCGCCCTCTTATCTGCAAGATAGGCAAGCATAGATTCTGTTCTTGATTTACTTCCCTCAGCGGTGTAAAATAACACCGAGAGGTGATAGGATTGGTAAGAGATATAATGAAAGACCCGCTTTTTCTTGCCCGCAAATCCCAGCCTGCCGAACCGACAGACGCAGCAATAGGGCAGGACTTGCTGGACACGCTGGAGGCCAACCGTGCAGGCTGCGTGGGAATGGCCGCCAATATGATAGGCCAGCTCAAGCGCATCATCGTTTTCGATAACGATGGTAAGGCAATGCTTATGTTCAACCCGGAAATCGTCAAGTGCGCGGGCGCTTACGAAGCCGAGGAGGGCTGCCTTTCTCTTGTCGGCACCCGCAAGGCGAAGCGCTATAAGTCCATCAAGGTCAGGTATCAGAACGAGCAGTTTCAGACCCGCCTCAAAACCTTTGAGGGCTGGACAGCGCAGATAATTCAGCATGAGATAGACCACTGTAACGGAATATTGATATAACAAAAACTCCGCCAAGCTATGCTTGACGGAGCTTTCTATTGGAGCTGGTGACGTGACTCGAACACGCGACCTGCTGATTACGAATCAGCTGCTC